>NZ_JBFARL010000095.1:0-30305 GCF_040674655.1 Actinomadura sp. NPDC049753
CGCTGCCCGTCCAGTACGCGACCTACATGGGCAACCTCGTCCGCGGGGACCTCGGCGAGTCGCAGCAGAGCCACCGGCCGGTCGCCGACGACCTGCGGGAGTTCGTCCCCGCGACGTTCGAGCTGGCCGGCACGGCGCTGCTGGTGTCGCTCCTGCTCGGCGTCGCGTTCGGAGTGATCGCGGCGTTGCGCCGGGACCGGCTCGTGGACCAGTTCCTGCGGGTGACCAGCCTGGCGGGCGTGTCGGTGCCGACGTTCTGGCTGGCGCTGCTGGCCTTCTACCTCTTCTTCTACAAGTTCGGGCTGGCGCCGGGCTCCGGGAGGCTCTCCCCGGCCATGGCGCCGCCCCCGCACACCACCGGCCTGTACACGGTGGACGCCGCGCTCGCCGGCCAGTGGGACGTCTTCGCCAGCGCCGCCGGCCACCTCGTGCTGCCCGCGCTGGTGCTCGCCGCGTACACGATCGGCCTGCTCACGAGGTTCACGCGGTCGGCCGTGCTGGAGGTGCTCGGACAGGACTACGTGCGGGCCGCCCGGGCCAAGGGGCTGCCCGCCGGCACCGTCCTCTTCCGGTACACGCTGCGCTCCGCGCTGGTGCCGGTCATCACGGTGGCGGGGCTGGCCTTCGGCAGCCTGCTGTCCGGCACCGTGCTCGTCGAGGCGATCTACGCCTGGCCCGGCGTCGGCGAGTACGCGTACAAGAGCGCGACCACCCTCGACCTGCCCGCCGTGATGGGCGTCGGGCTCGTGGTGGGCGTGATCTACGTGGTGGTCAACCTGGTGGTGGACATGCTGTACGGCGTCATCGACCCAAGAGTGAGGCACACGTGAGCCGCAGGGTGCCGGAGGCATGGCGCAAGCCGCTCGCCGTCGTCGGCCTCGTCATCGCGGCGGCATGGCTGGTCGTGGTGCTCGCCGCGCCGCTGCTCGCGCCGCACGACCCGCTGAGCCAGGAGTTCCCGCGGCTCCAGGCGCCGAGCGGAGCGCACTGGTTCGGCACCGACGAACTCGGCCGCGACGTCCTCAGCCGCGTGCTGTTCGGCGCGCGCCTGTCCATCCCGCTCACGCTGCTGCTGGTGGCGATGTCCGTCGTCATCGGCGGGCTGCTGGGGGCGTGCGCCGGCTACTTCGGCCGCTGGCTGGACGAGACGATCATGCGGGTGGCGGACCTGGTGTTCGCGTTCCCCACCGTCATCCTCGCGATGGCCGTGGCGGCCTCGCTCGGCGCCAGCCTGCGCAACGCGGTGCTGGCCGTGCTCGTCGTGTCCTGGCCCGCGTACGCCCGGGTCACCCGCGGCCTGGTGCTCGGCATCCGGTCCCGCGAGTTCGTGATCAGCGGGCGGCTGCTCGGGTTCTCCGCGTGGCGCTCGCTGCGCACCGACGTGCTGCCGAACGTGACCGGCCCCGTCCTGGTGCTGGCCACCCTCGACATCGGCACCCAGCTCCTGCTGCTGTCGGGACTGTCGTTCCTGGGGCTCGGCGCCAAGCCGCCCACCGCCGAGTGGGGCTCCATGGTGGCGTCGGCCACGCACGTGTTCGACAAGTGGTGGGTCGGCGTGTTCCCCGGCCTGGCCATCCTGACGGTGGTGCTGGCCTTCAACTTCCTCGGTGACACGATGCGCGACGCACTCGACCCGCGGACCGCACGGGCGATCAAGGAGCGGGCGCTGTGACCTTGCTGAACATCGAGGGGCTCACCGTCGAGCTGGGGGGACGGCAGATCATCCGGGGGATCGACCTCGCCCTGGAACCGGGCCGGATCCACGGGCTGGCGGGCGAGAGCGGCTCCGGGAAGACCATGACCGGGCTGGCGGTCATGGGACTGCTTCCGCACGGCGCGCGCACCGGCGGGCGGATCCTGTTCGACGGGACCGACCTGCTGTCCCTCCCGTCCAAGAAGATGAACGCGCTGCGCGGCAGCGAGATCGGCATGGTCTTCCAGGACCAGTCGACGAGCCTGCACCCCATGCTCACGATCGGCCGCCAGCTCACCGACCACATGCGCCACCATCTGGGGCTGGACAAGGCCGAGGCGCGCCGCCGCGCGGTCGAACTGCTGACGAGGGTGCGCATCCCGGACGCCGACGGCGCCTTCCGGCGGTACCCCCACCAGTTCTCCGGCGGCATGCGCCAGCGCATCGCGATCGCGGCCGCGCTGGCCTGCGACCCCAAGGTCCTGATCGCCGACGAGCCGACCACCGCGCTCGACGTGACCGTCCAGGCCGGCGTCCTGCGCCTCCTGCGCGGCCTGTGCGACGAGCTCGGGCTCGCCGTCCTGCTGGTCACCCACGACCTGGGCGTCATGTCCGCGGTGGCCGACACGATCAGCGTGATGCGGGCGGGCCTGCTGGTCGAGACCGGCGCGCGCGCCCAGGTCATGCGCGAGCCCGCCGACGAGTACACCCGAATGCTGCTGGACGCCCTGCCGGAGCGGAGCACCTCATGAGACTGCCGGACGGCGCCGAGCCGGCGCCCGACACCTCGCTGCTGTCCGTCTCGGACCTGGTGGTGGACCATCGCAGCCCGGACCGGCCCCCGGTGCGGGCGGTGGCGGGCGTCGACCTGACCGTCGCGCCGGGAGAGGTCGTCGGCCTCGTCGGCGAGTCGGGCTGCGGGAAGTCCACGCTGGCCCGCGCCATCTGCGGGATCATCCGCCCGTCCGGCGGTTCCATCGGCTTCGAGGGCCGCCCGGTGACGCCGCTCGGCCTGCGCCGCCGCGACCCCGCGCTGACCCGGATCCAGATGGTCTTCCAGGACCCGTTCGCGTCGCTGAACCCCCGCCGCCGGGTCGGCGGCCAGATCGCCGACGGCCGCCGCGGCGGCCCGACTCCGGGCGAGCTGCTGGAGCGGGTCGGGCTGTCGGCCGACATGGCCGGCCGCTACCCGCACGAGTTCTCCGGCGGGCAGCGGCAGCGCATCGCCATCGCCCGCGCCCTGGCCGCCCAGCCCTCCCTGCTGATCGGCGACGAGCCGATCTCCGCGCTGGACGCCTCCGCCCAGGCGCAGGTCGCGGGGCTGATGCGGGCACTGACCGTGGAGTCGGGGGCGGGGCTGCTCTTCATCAGCCACGACCTGTCGGTCGTCCGGATGATCGCGGACCGGATCGCGGTCATGTACCTGGGCAAGATCGTCGAGATCGGCCGCACCGCCGAGGTCTGGGCCGACCCCCAGCACCCCTACACCCGGGCCCTGCTCGCCGCCATCCCGGCGCCGGACGGGGCGGGCACGCTCCCCGCCGAGTTGCCCGGCGACGTGCCGGACCCCGCGTCGCCGCCGTCCGGCTGCCGGTTCCACCCGCGCTGCCCCCACGCCATGGAGATCTGCTCGAAGCGCGAGCCGGTGCAGGAACGCGGGGTGGCCTGCTGGCTCTACGAGTCGGCGCCGGAATGAGCGACGATCGCGTGGAGCGGGTGCGGGCCCGCATGATCGAGCACGGGGTGGACGTCCTCGTCCTGCGGCCGTCCTCGAACCTGCGGTACCTGGCCGGCTCGGCGCGGCACGGCTTCCTCGTCATCACGCCGGACGGCCCGCCCGAGCACGTCCCCGACGCGTCGTCCCTGATCCCGGTGGGCGCGCGGGTCGCCATCGACCCCCAGATGCCCGCGCACGAGCTGCTGTCCATCCAGGAGCGGCTGGGCCCGCAGACCCTGTTCGCCTCGGCCGAGCCGCTCATCGCACCGCTCCGGATGCGCAAGTCCGACGCGGAGATCGCGGCCATGGAACGCGCGGCCGTCGCCGCCGACCGGGCCGTGGCGATGGCGTCCGAACTCCGCTGGTCCGGCGCCACCGAACGGGAGATGGCGCGGCTGCTGCGCCTGCTTCTGCTGGAGACCGGCCACGACGAGGTCACGCTCGTCACGGTCGCGGCGGGGGAGCACTCCGCCGCGCCCTACCACCGGCCCACCGAACGGGTGATCAACCCGGGCGACGCGGTGCTGGTCAACATCGGGGGACGGCACGAGGGCTACTGCTCCGACATCACCCGGATGTTCGTCGTCGCCGAGCCGCCCGAGGACTTCGAGGCCATGTACTCCGTGGTGCTCGCCGTCCACAGCGCCGCCTGCGAGGCGGTGCGCCCCGGCGTCACCGCCGCCGAGATCGACGAGGTCTGCCGCGCCGCCATCGCGGCCAGCGGATACGGGCTGTTCTTCGTCCATCGGACGGGCCACGGGGTCGGCCTCGACCAGTTCGAACCGCCCTACCTGACATCGGAGGACCGGACCGTCATCGAGCCCGGCATGACCGTGTCCGTCCAGCCCGCCATCTACCTTCCGGGACTGTACGGCGCGCGGATCGAGGACGTCGTCGTCTGCACCGACGTCGGAGCCCGCCGCCTGAACCAGAGCCCGCGCCTGCTCATCGTCACCGACCGCTGAACATGACGTGAGGCCCGGGTGGACGCGTCCGCCGAGGACGGGATACTCCAAGGGTGGGATCGGACGTCTTTCCGGACGAGCTGCGGGCGGCGGGGGTGACGCCCCGCGAGCTGGAGATCTTCTGGCTCGTCGGGGATCGCCTGCACAACCAGGAGATCGCCGACGTCCTGCACGTGTCGGAACGGACCGTGGAAAGCCACGTCTCGTCCCTTCTCCGCAAGCTCGGCGGCCCTGACCGGCGAGCCTCACCGAACCGGCTCGTCCTGGTCGAGGCGGCGGAGCGGTTGAGGGCGCTCCGGGACGCCGCCGCCCTGCCCAAGCCGCTCTCCTCGTTCGTCGGACGGGACCGGGAGATCGACGACCTGCGCCGGCTCGTCGGCGCCAACCGGCTGCTGACGCTGACGGGACCCGCCGGGACCGGCAAGACCCGGCTCGCGCTGCGACTGGCGGACCTGGTGACCGAACTGCCGCCGGCGGTCCTGGTCGACTTCGCCCGCGCCGCGCCCGGCCGGAGCGCGGAACGGGAGTTCGCCGACGCCCTCGGACTCGCCGCCGGGGACGGGGGCGGCTCGCGGGCCCAGATCCGTGCCGCGCTCGCGAAGGGGCGGCACTGGCTCCTCGTCGACAACTGCGAGCATGTGGCCGAGGGTGCGGCGGCGTTGCTCGCGGATCTGCTGGCCACCACCCGCGGCCTCCACGTGCTGGCCACCAGCCACGGGCCGCTGCGGGTGGCGGGGGAGGTCGTGTACGAGATCCCGCCGCTGCAGGTCCCCGAGGAGGGCGACGACCCGGCGGCAGTGCTCAGCGCGGCGTCCGCGCGGCTGTTCGCCGACCGCGCCGCCGCGGTCTCGCCCGGTTTCGAGGTCACCTCGGACAACGCCCGGCACGTGGCGGTGATCTGCCGCCGGCTGGACGGCCTGCCGCTGGCGATCGAGCTCGCGGCCGCCCGGACCCGCGTGTTCTCCGCGGCGGAGCTGCGGGCCCGGCTCGACGACCGGTTCGCGGTGCTGACCGACGGGGCGCGCGGGGCACCGGCCCGGCACCGCACCCTGGAGGAGGCGCTGAACTGGAGCTACGAGCTCCTGAGCGGCGAGGAGCGACTGCTGTTCGAACGCTGCTCGGTGTTTCCGGCCGCGTTCGACTACGACACCGCGACCCGGATCCTCGGCTATCCGCCGCTGAGCGCGGCCGCCCTCGTCCAGGTCTTCCCGCGCCTCCTGGACCGCTCGCTGATCTCGCGCCGGCGGCAGGACGAGATGACCGAGTACTGCCTGCTCGACAGCGTCCGCCAGTTCGCGCACCGGCGGCTCGAGGCGAGCGGGACCGCCGATCTGGCACGGGAACAGCACGCCCGTCACCACCTGGGGCAGGGCGTGGCCGCGCTGACCGACCTCTGCGGGCGCGACCAGGCCGCTGCGCTCCGCTGGTTCGGGCGCCACTGGGCGGACCTGCGCGCCGGGATGCAATGGGCTCTCCAGCGGCAGGACACGACCGTCGCGTGGGAGTTCCTCGCCGGGATCTGCACCGGTTGGGAGGTGCTCGGCGCCCGCGGCGAGCTCTTCGACTGGCTCGACACGCTGCTCGCGCATCCCCTTCCGCAAGGCTCCCTGGGCGTCCGAGCCGCGATCACCTGCGCGATCCTCCTCGACTACCAGGACACCGAACGGGCGCGGGGGTTCGCCGAGCAGGCATATGAACGGGCCGAGAACGCCCCGGCGCACGACCGGGCGCTGGCCCTGCTCGCCCTCGGCTGGACGGCGAGGGCGGCGGTGGTGGCGCGGGGCAGCGAGTTCGAGGTCCTCGAACGGGCCGTCTCCCTTTTCGAGCGGCTGGGCGACGACTGGCATCGCGCTCTGGCGCTGTTCCGCCTCGGGTTGTCCGTGCCGGACGCCCCGGCGGCCCTGACCCGGCTGGCGGACGCCGCCGACCTCTTCGACCGGCTCCACAATCCGGTCAAGCGCTCCAACTGCCTCTTCCACATGGCCAATGTCGCGATCGAGGACCGCATCCGTCTCGACGAGGCCGCGACCTGGCTGACCGAGGCCGCCCGGCTGGCCGGGACCAGCGGCAACGAGCACGAGCGCCTGCACGCCGAGGTCGCCCTCGCCCGCCTCGACCAGGCACGTGAGGACCACGCCGCCGCCGAGCCCCGGTTCGTCCGGTTGCTTTCCGAGTTCCGTCAGATCGGCGACCTGCGCTGCGCCGCACGGTGCCTTCACGGCCTCGGCGGCGCCGCGGCCTCCGCCGGAGACCACCGGCGGGCCCGGCGGCACCTCGCCGAGGCCCTGGAGATCGCCGTCGGTCTGGGCGACCGGAACGTGCTCGTGACGAGCCTGCTCCTGCTCGCCGGCGCCGACCACGCGACCGGGCGACCCGACCGCGCCGCGATCCTGCTGGGCGCCGCCGAGAACCTCGTCCCGGCGTCTCCCGGAAGCCCGGAGCCGCCGCTCCGGGCCGCCCTCCGCGAACGCCTCGGGCCCGCCGGTTTCGCCATGGCCCTCGCCACCGGCCGGAGCACCCCGCTCACCGCGTTGCGCCCGCTGTGAAGGCTTCGGTCAGCTCAGCTTCGAGGTCTCGTCCTCGATCGGACGGCCGTAGGTCACGGCGTCGAGCACGGCCGGGGGAGCGGTGGCGCGGAAGGCGGCATCCGGACGTGCGCCGAGCGCGCCGTTGACGGTCGAGAACGCGACGCGCAAGGCCGCGAACACCGTGATCGCGAACACCTGGGGGTCGTCCCAGCCGGCGTCGCGCAACTCCTGGACGTCTTCCGCGACGGTGCCGTGGGGCCTGCCGGCGACCTTCCGCACCCACCCGGCCAGGGCCCGCTCCCGGGCGGTCAGCCCGGCGTCGACGCCGCGGAGCACGGCGGCGGCCGTGTCCGCGTCGCTCGCCTCTGCCAGCCGGGAGCCCCAGGCCAGTGCGCAGTAGGAGTCGCCGGCGGCCGAAGCGCACGCGGCGATGAGGACGCCGCGTTCGCGGAAGTCGAGTCCGGCCGCCGCGCCGGCCTCCCCGAGCAGCTCGAAGAGCCCGGCCGCGAGGCCGGGCCGGTGGGCCCACAGCCTGGAGTTGTTCATGACGTGGCCGGTCTCGGCGATGTCCTCGTCGAACATGCGCAGCGCCTCGTCGGTCAGGGGAGGGGCGGCGAGGAAGCCCGCCTCGTTCATCGCCGCTCCGCCGCGAAGGTGACCGGCCGGCCCTGCTCCTTCCAGGCGGCCAGCCCGCCGTCGAGGTGCGCGACGTCGGTGTAGCCGAGCGCCTGCAGCGTCTGCGCGGCCAGCGCCGACCTGCCGCCGGAGGCGCAGTAGAGGATCGTCCGCGCGCAGGGGACGAACTCCTCGCGGTGGTACGGGCTGGCGGGATCCGCCCAGAACTCCAGCATTCCGCGGGGCGCCGGCACCGCGCCCGGGATGGCGCCCTCGCGCCGGACCTCATCGGGCTCACGGAGATCGACCAGCGTCACCCCGCCGCCTTCCAGCGCGTCGGCGACCTCCGGCACCGACATGTTGCGCACCTCGTCTCGTGCGCGGGTCACCAGCTGCCTGACGGAACTGCTCATTGCCTCACCTCGGACTCTCGGGTGTCCTTGCCTCCTCCCATCTGACAGGGGCCCGGCAGAACGCACATCCGTGCTCAGTACGGAGACAACGTCCGGGAAGGACTCTGGCCGCTCCGTCCGGCTTGGTCATTGTTCCGCCGGGGGAACACAACACGGCCACGGGCCAACAATGGCGTGCGACGTTGGGAAGCGGCGAGGAAACCAAGCACGCCGGATGTTCCGCGAGCAAAGGGGAGAGACGAAGCAGCATGCTCGGCGAGGCCGGAGCACGATTCCCCCCTGGGGACGCTCGTGTCAGGAGCCGACCGCCGCGCGTTTGCGAGCGCCCCGGACCGCCGCGGAAAGGGTCGCGATGTCGTAGGCGCCGACATGGCGCCGTCCGTTGACGAAGAAGGTCGGGGTCCCGGAGACGCCGCTCACGTCGGCCGAGTCGACGTCTTCGGCGATCCGCCCGGCACCGGTGTGCCGGCGCAGGTCGGCGCGGAAACGGTCGACGTCGAGGCCGATCTCGCCGGCGTAGCGGAGCAGGTCCCGGGGGCGCAGCGCGTCCTGGCGTTCGAGCAGCAGATCGTGCATCTCCCAGAACCGGCCCTGCGCGGCGGCCGCCTCGGCGGCCTCGGCCGCGAGCTGCGCCTGGGGATGGATGTCGTTGAGCGGCAGGTGGCGCCACACATACCGGACGTCCCCGTGGTCGGCGAGCAGTTCCCGGACGACGGGCTCCGCCCGTCCGCAGTACGGGCACTCGAAGTCGCCGTACTCCACCACGGTCACCGGCGCGTTCGCGGGACCGCGGACATGGTCGCGACCGGGCTCGACCGGTGCGGCCAGATCGATGATGCTCTCCGCCGTCCCGAGCAGCGCCCGCAACCGCCTGCGCGGCGGCAGCAGCGCGGTCGCGCGGACGACGACCCAGGTCACGACCGTGGCGCCCAGGGCCGCGGACAGCACGCCGATCTTGGCCTCCTCCAGCCGCTCACCGGTGAAGGAGAGCGTCGCGATCAGCAGGGCCACGGTGAAGCCGATGCCGGCGATCGCGCCGCCGCCGCCGACCGCGGCCCATCCGACCGGTGGACGCAGCCGGCCCCGGCTCACCCGGGTCACCAGCCATGAGGACCCGAGGATCCCGAGCGGCTTCCCGGCCACGTAGCCGACCACGATGCCGAGCGTCACCGCCGAGGTGAAGGCGCGGCCGAGGAACCCGGCGGTGATCGTGACGCCCGCGTTGGCCAGCGCGAACAGCGGCACGACCGCGTAGCTCGTCCACGGGTGGATGAGCAGCTGGAGCCGCTCGTTCGGGGAGATCGCCGCGGCCACCCCGGTCCGCGCCGACCGGGCGAACTCCGGGGTGGGCTGCTCCCGGAACAGCCTGAAGACCTCGGTGGCGCGTTCCAGGTCGTCGCGCGCCGCCGGATGGGCGTACGTCAGCAGTCCCATGACCAGGCCGACGACCACCGGCTCCACCCCGGCGGCCTGGACCGCCGCCCACGCGGCGACGCCCAGCACGACGTACACCGGGATCTGCCGCATTCCGAGGGCGCGCACCAGCACGGTGACCGCGAGGATGCCGATCGCCAGCAGCAGTGGTGGCAGCGCGATGTCGCCGCTGTAGACGATCGCGATCACCGCGAGCGCGATGACGTCGTCCACGACGGTGGCCGTGAGCAGGTACGTGCGCAGCCGTGGGGGGAAGGTCCGTCCGACCAGCGCGAGGACGCCGAGCGCGAACGCGGTGTCGGTCGACATCGCGATGCCCCACCCGTGGGCGGCCGGACCGCCGGAGTTGAAGGCGAGGTAGAGGGCCACCGGCACGACCATCCCGCCGACACCGGCGGCCAGCGGCAGCGCGAACCGCCGCCGGTCGCGGAGCTCTCCCATGTCGAACTCGCGGCGCGCTTCGAGCCCGACCACGAAGAAGAACACCGTCATCAGGCCGCTGTTGACCCACTGCCGCAGATCCTGCGAGAGGCCGGCGCCGCCGAACCGGACGGACACCTGCGTCTCCCACACCCGCTCGTAGGAGGACGCGTCCGCGTTCGCCCAGACCAGCGCGACGAGCGTCGCGGCCAGCAGGACCAAGGCGCCGCCCGTCTCGGTGCGCATGAACTCCCGCAGCGGGGTCCGAAGGTTGCGCGCCCACGCGGTCCGGTCGGCGAACGATCCGGAGGGCGGGCCCGCTCGGCGCTCCGTCATCGCTGGACGCTCACCCGGGCCCCTCCCCGTCCGGCAGCCGGACGCGCAGGGAGACCGTCCCGGTCAGGTCGATCCAGGCCGAGTCCGGTGTCCGGACATAGCGCAGGAGGACGTGGCCGCATCCGGGGCAGCGGGCGACCAGGCCGGGCGCCCGGTCGTACACCCGCAGCTCGGCGATCGGGCCGGTGAGCCCGCAGTTGACGCAGCGGCCGGTGGCCGCCGTGACGTCCACGGCGAACAGCTCGCTCAGCGGGCCGGCCAGGGCGTTGCCGTCCACATGATCCATGGAACGCCGGCCCGGGGCGTCCTCCCGGCGGGGCACGTTCATCTCGCTCAGCCTCCGTTCAGCCGAAACGTTCGGTCTTGATCCGCCGCGGGTCGTGACCGCGGGCGAGCAGCAGGTCGGCCGCCGACTCCACGAACCCCGTCGGCCCGCAGACGAAGCAGTCACGGTCGGGCGGGCCGTCCCCGAGATCCGCCGCCGTCAGCCGGCCGGGCGGGCGGGGCCAGCCGTCAGGGGGCACCCGGGTGTAGACGCACGTGACCTCCAGGCCGGGCTCGGGACGCCGCAGCTCGTCGGCATAGAACACGTCCCCGGGCGTGCGCGTGGAGTACACCAGCCGGAACCGGGTTTCCGCCCCGGCCAGGCGGCGGGCACGGACCATGGCCATCAACGGCGCGATCCCGGAACCGCCCGCGATCAGCAGGACGTCCCGTCCCGCATCGGGCCGCCACACGAACCAGCCGCCCACCGGGCCCCGGATCTCGACCGGATCGCCGACGCCGAGCACATCAGTGAGATACGGGGAGACCTCACCGTCCGGGATCCGCTGCACGGTGAGTTCGACCCGGTCGGGCGCGGAGAGCGAGTAGCTGCGCTGCGCGGTATAGCCGTCGGCCGCGGTCAGCCGCACGTCGACATGCTGACCGGCCAGATGCCCCGGCCAGCCCGGCACCTCGAAGACCAGCGTGCGGGCCGTTTCCGTCTCCCGACGCGTCTCGGCCAGCCGCGCCACGCGCCACGCTAGTCGCCCTGGTACCGCTGCTCGCGCCATGGGTCCCCGTAGTCGTGATAGCCGGCGGTCTCCCAGAAACCCGGCTCGTCCTCGGTCAGCAGGTCGATGCCCCGCAACCATTTCGCCGACTTCCAGAAGTACAGGTGCGGAACCAGAAGCCGTACCGGCCCCCCATGCTCCGGCGCCAGCTCCTCACCGTCGAAGCGGTAGGCGATCCATGCCTTGCCGTCGAGCAGATCCTCAAGCGGCAGGTTGGTGGTGTACCCGCCGTACGAGGACACGAGCGCGAAATCGGCCGCGGTCTCCACGTCGGCCAACAGAACGTCCAGCGACACCCCCTGCCAGTCCGTGCCCAGCTTGGACCACTTGGTGACGCAGTGGATGTCCACCCGTGGAGTCTCGAACGGCAGATCCAGCAGCTCCCGCCACGTCCACCGGTGTTGCTCCCCGGTCTCCGTGGTCACCGTGAGCTCCCACTCCTCCGGAGGGACCCGCGGGGTCGGACCGGCCGACAGCACGGGAAAATCCTCGGTCAGGTACTGCCCGGGCGGCAACCGGACCGCGGACTCGCGCCGCCGCCCATGGAACCCAGGCGAAACGATCCCCATCACAGCCTCCCCTCATCAGGCACGAACGGATCCCGCCCTCTGGCCCTACCTTCCCCACCCCGACGACCCCGATGCGACTCCCATCCCGCAACTCCTCCGCCACCGTCGCCGCACCGTCCCCACAGCGCGGCCCCTCCGCCGTGTTGGGCGGAGGGGCCGTGACCTGCCGGGGACCGGTCTATCCGAGCACCGGGTAGTTCGCGCGGAACACGTTGTGCGGGTCACGGGCCCGCTTGATCTCCCGCAGCCGCGCGAGCGCGCTGCCGGAGAAGGACTTCGCCGCCGTTTCCCCGGGGGACAGCACGGTGTACGGCTTGCGGCCGCTGATGCAGGCCTCCAGGTCGGCCACGATCTCGGTCTGCTTGGCGCGAGTCGCATCGGCCGTGTGCGGCAGGCCGAGCCCCACCAGGCCGAGCAGGTACGGCTCAGCCACAGCGCCGCTCGCACCGGCCCCGCCGCCCGGCTCGGCGAGCGCTCCGCCCAGGTGCCTGATCTGCACGTTGATGAGCGGCTCGACCGGCTTTTCCAGCAGGAGTTCCACCGCGTCCGCGTCCAGGCCGGTGAGCAGCTCCGCACGAGCGATGGACGGGGCCGGATCGGTGGGCTCGGCGGCGATGCCCCCAAGGTCGGCGACCGGGACGACGCCGCGGCTGTCGGAGGTCGCTCCCTCGATCTTGTCAATGCGCGCCAGCAGGTCCGCCCCCCGGGCCGCCTCGCCCAGATAGGCCAGATCCAGCGTCACCATCGGCGGCGCTCCGGGTGGCTGGAGCCGGTTGATCCAGACGCTGAGTTCACGCGGCGCATCGGCGGTGATCTCCAGGAACGCGTCGTACACTTCCCTGGTCCGGTGCTCTGGCCAGATCACGCGCCCGCCGTACAGGACCGGCGCGGGATACAGCTCGAGTTCGAGGGCGGTCACCACCGCGAAGTCCCCGCCACCGCCGCGCAGCGCCCAGAACAGCTCGGCATCGGACTCGGCGGTCACCCGGCCCGGCTCGCCATCGGCGTCCACGATGTCGAAAGCCCGCACGCTGTCGGAGGCGAAGCCGTACTTGCGGCTGAACCACCCGACCCCACCGCCCAGGGTGTAGCCGGTCACGCTGACCCCCGGCGCACTGCCGGACAGACCGGTCAGACCCAGTGGGCCGGCCGCCGCCAGCACCTGCCCCCACTTCACGCCGGCGCCCACCCGGACCACGCGCTCCTCCGCGCGTACCTCGACCTCGTTCAGCAGGCCGGTACGCAGCAGGATCAGGCCTTCCACATCACCCGAGGCGCCATGCCCGCTCGGTTGCGCGGTGACCGTCAGACCCGCTCGCCGCGCGTAACGCACGAGCGCCGCCACGTCATCGGCGTCCGCGACCTCCGCCACGGCCGCCACGGGCTGCCTGACGGTCAGATTCCACGCGGTCGCCGCCTGTTCGAAGCCGTCGTCATCGGCCAGGAGCACGCGTCCTTTGAGGACTCCGCGCAGATCGTCCATCGTCATCGTCGTCTCCCTTTCGAGTTATCGGAAATACGGAGGAACACCGTTCTGCACTACGGGCCGGTCGGCGCTCGTGCACGTCATGCAGACGTCAGGCGGGCTGCTCGATCTCGGACTCCAGGTCCACCCGGGACAGGAGCGGCGGCCACAGCAGCTCGTCCTCGCCCTGGTGATGGCTGTGCGGGCCCGGCCGGTGGACGCGGAAGTGGTCGGCGATCACTTCGGCGCGAGCGGCGTCACCCGGCGCGACGGCCGCGACGAGCTCCGCCGGCAGCCGTGACTCACGGCGGAGGACGCGGTGGACGACCTCCATGTCCTGGGTGTTGACGCTCATCTGTTCCTTGCCCTTCATCGGTGGCGACGTGATCAGGCTGCTCCCGAGTACTTGGAAGGGGTTTGGAGCTGACTTGGACCAGTCCACGCACGACGTGCGGATCACTGGTTTCGTCCGGCTGCTGGAGCCCGGACGTCCGCTGCCCGCGCCGGCGGTCTCGGCACCCCATGGACCACCGCCCAAGGACCCACGAACAACAACTGGCCGGCCCCGCCGTCTTCGCGGCGGGGCCAGAACACCCCTCGACAACAACGCATCCGGACGCGAAGTCCGCATGGTCAAATTCCGTCAGAAGGGATCGGGCTTGCCGCCGACCGCCCCTGACTTCTGGGAACGGCCTGAAATCAGCTCACCTAAGCACGACAGCTGACCAGTTACGGCCTTGCCGGTTGATCGTCCTTTATGTGTTTCATACGATCGCGGCAGCCAAGCTGAATCTGCCGTAGTCCGGGAACTCGGGCTCCGTGGCTCGGCACCGGCCGATATCAGGCGTTCAGGGGGACCTCATGCTGCAGGCTCCGATGATCATTCAGCAGTTCCACTGGTCGGATCAGCCGCGAGGGGACAAAGCCGCCGCGATGCGCGAGATCTTCCTCGGGGCGGCCCGGCACAGCCTTGGCCGCTATTGGAGCGAGTGCACGTTTGGGATCATCGACGCGGTGTCCGGTGCGAAGGTCGACGCGATCCAGTCGATCGGGCTCACCCACGACACGTATTTCGACGCTGGCGGGGATCTGCAGAGCCATCGCACGAGAGACGAAACGATCGCCGCGGCGATCGCGGCCGCGCCCGGATACGTCGCGCATTTCGGGCCCAAGATCGTATTCATGTTCGACAACCCGTCTCCGGCCGGCGCCAGCGGGGCGTACGCCGTGCTCGACTTCGCGGGAAGTCACTCCTACATGGCGCACGAGATAGGCCACACGCTGGGCTTCGACCACTCTTTCGCGGGTGCCGTCGAATACGGTGACCCTTACTGCATAATGAGCGCGCTCACCTTCGGCGGAACAGATCCGACGCACGTGCGTCCGAGGCCGGCCGATTCCGCGGTTCCGCAACCCGTCCTGGCGAGTGACATGCGGTTCTGGGAGCAATTCGGCCCGATGCCGGCTGGCGCCACGCTGTTCAACACCCTGCCGGACTTCGGCACGTCAGGCGGGGTGCGGCGGGTGGCGCTCGGCGAATCCGTGCGGCTGCGGGCATTGAGCGAGGCCGGTCCCGGCGAGACGGTCCTCGCGGTGGTGGAGGTCGACCGCATCCAGTGGACGGCAGAGCTGCGTGTCGCGACCAACTGGGACGCGGGACTCGCACTGCCCGACGGGCCCGGCGAAGCCGTCGTGCTCCACGGACTGATCGAGGCCCCCGGGGGCGGTGTCCGCGCGAACTACCAGGGGAAGATCCCGGTCGTGCGCTCCGGGGCCACGATCGGTACGCCCGAACTGGTGCCGGAACATGTGCTCCCTAATGGGGTCCGGCCGAATCTACGGCTGATCGTCGAGTCGTTCGATCCCGCGAGCAACACCGCGCAGATCCGTTTCGCGCCACGTCCGCGGTCGGCCGTTCGCGCAGCGCAGCGGCTCGGCCCGACCAGCGTCATCCAGGCGGATTTCGGGGCCGGTGACCACAAGAACTTCGAGGCGTGCATCCTGGAGGGGGACGAACTCTGGCACTGGTGGCGGGACAACTCCCTGCCCTGGCAGCCCTGGCTGCGCGGGCAGCAGATAGCCGCCGACGCCGCCTTCCCCGGGGCGCTCATCCAGTCGAACTTCGGCTCGGCCGATCACGGCAACTTCGAGGTGGTGGTCCCCATCCGAGTGGCCGGCGGAACGTGCAGGCTCCGGCACTTCTGGCACGACAACAGCAACGTCGCCAACCCGTGGAACGCGGGGCAATGGGTGACGGACGCCAACGAGGATGTGGCGGGCGCGGCCGCCCTTCTCCAATCGGATTTCGGGTCTGACGACCACGGCAACTTCGAAGTCGTGGTTCCCCTTCGTCAACCTGACGGAAAGCTGCGACTCGCGCATTATTGGCACGACAACGGCGACGTCGACCAGCCATGGCGGCGCGCCGGATGGATCACCTCGGAGGGCGAGGAGGTCTCCGGCCCGGCGGCCTTCATCCAGTCGGACTTCACTACCGGAGATCACGGGAACTTCGAGGTGGTGGTGCCCTTCCCGCGGCCAGGGGGCGGGGTCGGGCTGCGGCAGTTCTGGAGTGACAACAGCACCGGCACCCTTACCTGGCGTTCACCCGAGGCGGAGGCGGGCGTCAGCCTCGACATTCTCCACGGGATCGGCGAAGTGATAGGCGGGCCGTCTCTCGTCCAGTCGGATTTTGGATCCGGCGACCATGGCAACTTCGAGCTGGTCGTCCCGATCCGGCGGCCAAGGGGCGCGGTCGTGCTGTGGCACATCTGGAGAGATTCGGCGGATCCCGCGCAGTGGCAGTTGGCCGGCCAGTACGTGACCGAATCGTGCAGGGGAACCGCGACCCTCTTCCGGAGTAGTTACGGCGCGGGCGACCATCGCAATTTCGAGGTGCTCGTCGAGGAAGACCGCGGCTCCGTGGCGCACTACTGGCATCCGAACGACAACGTCGACCACCCCTGGCTGCGGTCGGTCTGCGTCGACATGCTCGACGAGCTGGCCGTCGTGCGGCCTTCCGCGGTCCGGATCAAGCAGCTGACCGGCGAGTACGACCGCACCGGCTGGAATGGGAGGGACGACCCCCCGCCCTTCGCGCTGAACAGGACCGAGAGCCGGTTCGGCATCACCGGCACCGACCTGGGAGTCTCGTTCGAGCACGATGGCCGGACCTTCGTCATGTTCGGCGACACGTGGCGCGGACCGTTCTCGGGCGAGACCGACAACCTCGACGCGATCGCCGTTGTGGAAGGTGGTACTCCCGACGAAGGGCTGCAGCTGGCATTCCGGCGCGAACCGCCCCGGGTTCCCGGCATCAGCCAAGGCGGGTTCGAAGTGCCCCTGGACGGCGTCAGCTGGGGCGGTGCGATATTCGGGTTCTTCTCCACCGACCACTACCAGGCTCAGGGCAGAGACGTCATGGGCCGGACGGTCGTCGCCCGCAGCGACGATGACGGCCACACGTTCACCTACCTCTACGACCTGCCACGCGCCCATTTCATCAATGTCTCCACGTCGATCGTCGACGGGGAGGCGCATGGCCTCCCCGCCGGCCGGCAACTGGTCGTGTTCGGCACCGCCCGCTACCGGTCGAGCGACGTCTACCTCGCCACGAAACCCGCGGCCTCGATCGGGACACCGGGCGGATGGCGGTACTTCGCCGGTGCCGACGGCTGGACGGGGGAGGAAAGGTCCGCCGCACCCCTGTTCCCGGCGGGAAACGTCGGGGAACTGTCGGTCCGCTGGTCGGCGACCGCCCAGAACTGGCTCGCGTTCTGGAATGAGAACGACGGCATCGATCGTCACCGCATCGTCATGCGTGCGGGAGCCCGGCCGCACGGACCATGGACCGAACCTGCCGTCGTGTTCGACGTCCGGGACGGGTACGGCACCTTCATTCACCAGCCTGGACGCGACCACACACAGCACACCTTCGGTGACGCCGACAATACCTGGGGGGACGTCTACGGCCCCTATCAATTCGAGCGTTACACCCGTCTCGAGGGAACCAACGTACGGGTGTACTTCACCATGTCGGTTTGGAATCCCTACCAGTCCATGCAGATGAGCATCGATCTGCCCCTCAGGACCTTCGCGAATTCCCTGCGCTCCGCAAGCCGCGGCGCCGCCGCTGCCGGACAAGCCGACGAGGCCCAGGTACTCGGCACACGAGCCGACTCGTTGTCGCTGGAACTGGCGTCGGCGTTGGTGGACGAGGCACTACGCCATCATGTGACCGGCTACGCGCTCCTGTGGGGCGGAGGCGACCCGGTCGAGGCCGGCGTCGAACTCGCAAGGCAACGCGAGGCCGCTCAACGCGCGATGGAGATACTCGAGCCCATGGTGGAGGCACTTCCCGGCGCAGATCTCGCGCCGCAGGACGTGCTGCGGCTTGCCGGCTTGTTGTGGCGGCTGATCGGTCTCTCCACGCACGGATCATCCGATATGGCGCCGGGAATCCGGGCGGCCGAACTGGCCCGGCGGGCCTATCAAGACCTGGAAGGGGATCACCGGATCGACATCGTCCAGGTCTGGACGGACCTGGCCCAGCGCCACCATGAGACCGGTTACTGGTTCGGTTACTGGGCCGGCCACCCTGACCTGGGCGATTCTGAGCTCACCAAGCAGCGCGAAGCCGCCGCGGCCGGAGCCCGGCTGGCCAACGAGGTCGCCGCGCAGCTACCGATACCGGCCCTGACCAGGGAAAGACTGTCGCAACTGCTGACGCTGATGGAACGCCTCGCGGGCACGGTCAGCGTGCCTGGGATGGTCACTCATGGCCTCCCACCAGGGGATTCGCACTCGCCTGAGTTGGAGGCCCTCGCCGCGACCACACGGAACTCCGCCGAGCGGGTTCGGGAGGCCCTAGCTTCGATGCAGAGTTGATCCGCCGCCCGTGCCGTGTTGCCCGGGATGCGCTGTCGAGAGGTGCTCGTGCGCATCTGTGGTGCGAGCGGACTGTGGCCGAAGTCCCCGTCGCCGGGCGGCCAGTGGCGGTGCAGGCGCGTGCACGTCAGCTCGCCTGCCGCGATCAACGGTGTTCCAGGCAGACCGTCCGGGAGCAGATTCCTGGGGTGCTGCAGCAACACCAGCGACGAACCATCGGCCCCGGCTGCCCAGGTCGAAGCGGTGGTGGGGAAACCGCGAAAGCTGGGCGTGGACGGCCCGTGAGCGCCGCTGACCGGTGTTCGGCTGGTCAGCGGTGCCCGGCGTGCGCCAGAGGCCGGTTGGTGTGGAAGGAGGAGGCAGCGGTGGTTGCCCTGGGGGATTGGCCTGCGATGCGTGCGGCGAGCCAGTTCATCGCCGAGGTGGCGCCAATGACCGCTTGGGCTGGGCGCTGGACGAGGTTGCTGCGGGAACACCGGTCCGGGCGCAGTGGTTCGCCGAGGTCGTAGGAGTGGATCTCCTCGGCGGTGTCGGCGTGCAGGGAGAACCGGGTCGCCGGCGCGCGGGTTCCGAGCCCGTCGGCAGCCGCACGCTGCTCCTGGTCGGGGAGTCAAGCGGCTTGTGCACGGTCGGGTCGTCGGGAGACTTCCGGTGGGCGGAGCTTCGCTGAGGGCATAGCGGCCGCGCTAGACGTTGGTGACATGACACACCCGGCCGGACTTGCTTAACTATGGACGATCTTGTCGTTAGTGTCGTACCCCAGGGTCGGCGAAGCGGTCACTGGAGGTTGCGATGAGGTCCGGACGGTGGATGCTCGTCGCCTGGCTGATCATCGGAGCGCTCGCCGCGGGACAGCGTCACTACTACGCCCAATTCGATGGCAGCTGCGCCAAAGTCGCCACGATCGGAATCACCTGGGCCACCGGTCCGCTTAACTACATCGGGCTCAACCCCACCGCCAACTGCAAGGTTCCCCAGCCGAGCAAATGACATGCCGGGCTCTACGACCGCGTCATCGTGAGGCCTTCTGACAACATCTTGAGCTTCCCTCCGTTGTGCGGACTTCTGATGTTTCCCCGTTTTGCGGTCGTGCGTGAGCCTCGATCTTCGTGAGGTCGGTTGGGGCGCATCCTCGGCGTCGTCAACGCTTGCCCGATGAAGTCGCTGCGTTCTACCGATCAGCGGCCCGGGCCGGATCGCTCACTGCACATCTGAAGGAGCCGGGCGCCCGGACTCGCCTCAGCGGTCCCGCCTGCCGTCCTCCCGCGCTCAGGCCGGTCAGGGGCGGAGGCGACGATCTCCTTGTGCGCGTCCGGGTGAGTAGACCATCCACGCGTACGCGGGCCGACAGGACGGTCGAACTTTGTCGCCGGTCTTCGTCTCGGCGTCTTCAGGTTGCCAGACGTCGCAAGGCTCCATATACCCTAGGGGGGTAGGGCATATTGAGAGGAGCGCAGCCATGGGTGATCACACTCGGATCGTTGTCATAGGGGCCTCGCTGGCGGGAATCCGCGCCGTCCAGACTCTCCGGAGCGAGGGGTATGCCGGTGAGCTCAGCCTGGTCGGGGCCGAACCACATCTGCCGTACAACCGGCCGCCGCTGTCCAAGAACGTTCTCACCGGCGACGATGACGTCGCCCTCCCGGGTGGCGACCAGTTCGACGCCACATGGCTGGGCGGTCGCCGCGCGGTCCGGCTGGATGCAACGGATCGAGCCGTCGTCCTGGACGACGGCTCTGAACTCGCCTACGACGGCCTGGTCATCGCGACCGGTGCCCGGCCGCGGCGGTTGCCCGAGGACCAGATGGCCCTGACCGGAGTACACGTCCTGCGCACCATCGACGACGCCAAGGCGCTCCGGACCGCTCTCGCGCACAAGCCCCAGAAGGTCGTCGTCATCGGCGGCGGCTTCATCGGCGGCGAGGTGGCTTCCGCGGTACGGGCCCGGGGCATGGACGTGACGCTCATCGAGAGCGGGCCGCTCCCCATGATCGGCGTCGTCGGCCGGGAGGTCGCGGACTGGCTCGCCGAGCACCATCGGCGGAACGGCGTCGATCTGGTGACCGGGGTCCGGGCGAACCGTCTGGAAGGCGGTCCCGACGGCCGGATCGCAGCCGTCCATCTGAGCGACGGACGGTCGATTCCGGCCGACCTGGTCATCGCCGGGCTGGGTGTCGAACCCAACACCGAGTGGCTGGACGGCAGCGGCGTGCAGATCCAGGACGGCGTCCTCACCGATGACAAACTGTTCGCGCTCGGGTTCCCGGACGTCGTCGCCGCAGGTGACGTCGCCCGCTGGCCCCATCGGCTCTTCGGCGACGAGCCGGTCCGGGTCGAGCACTGGGCGAACGCCAACGGGCAAGGAGCCCTGGCCGCGCGCAACCTGCTGCGCGGTCCTTCCGGCGCCGAACCGTTCGTCGAGGTGGCCGGACTTGGCACGCGCGTGCACGGCAAGCGCGTCCAATGGGCTGGCTTTCCGAGCCTCGCCGACCAGAGCACGATCGTCGCCGGATCGGTCGAGGAATCGAAATTCGCGGTCGCGTTCTCGCGGGACGGCGTCTTGGTGGGCGCGGCAACCGTCAACTACCCCAAGGAACTGAACCGTCTCCGCGGCATCATCGCGGCCGGCGCCGACCAGCCCACTCCCGCATGACCGGGCGGGGAGGCGGACCCCTGGACAGGTCCGCCTCCCCGCATATCCCCGATAGCGGGCGCAACGGACCCGCTGGGGTCGCTACTGACCTGTAAGCCAATCCTTCATCTTCTGGGGCCAGATGCTGGGCGGGCGACGAGAGCAGGGTCACCGCCAAGTTGCTTCAGCAGCCGGGAGTGCTCGCAGCAGATGTCGACTCCGCCGCCCGAAAGGCAGTGGTGATCCATGACGCGCGTGTTGAGTTGCTCCTGCTCTGGAACTGGCTCGTCGAATGCCGCACCCCCAGCGTCGGCGGCCAGACCCACTACCAGCCCAGGAGCAGAGGTCTGCGATGGTCTGCGCAACGAGCGGATCACCCGGCTCGTGTGAGTCTCGGCCCCTCGGCGTCGATCTCGCCGCGCGAAGCGTTCGGCGAGCATCTGCTCAGGTGTCGCCGACGAGGGGGGCTCGTGGCGGTGGGCGGAGTTGGTCGCGGACAGCGAGGAACCCAGAGTCCCGCTCGTCCCGGCGGCGAGTGCTGGCAGGAATGGGGCTGACGGTTCTCTAGCGAGTGGTGGGCCCTACCCGTCCCGCCAAGCGCGGCGACTGGTGCTGCAGAACCTGGCCATCGCCACGCTCGCACCGGAACCGCCGATGGGGCGCCGCACCCGCAAGGCATCGCCCACGCTGCGCTGACGAGGGCCCGCTGCACCGTCACCGTTTGCCGAATCGGCTTCGGGTCGTCCTCCGTGCCGAGATCTGCTCTCCGGCCCGCGCCGCCTTCACCTCCGAGACCGACACGTCGACCTCGGAGCCGGGACGCCCGCTTGGGATGCGCGCTCGCAGGCGGCGCCAAGCTTCTGGCTGAGAGCGATCGATGAGGAGGTGGCGAGCGCTTGATCACAAGCCGGAGGCACCCGCAGTGCGACTCGCCGCGCCACGTCAGCACAGCAATGGCACGGGGCGGGCCGACCGAGGAAAAACCTCAGCGGCTACCCGATGTGACAAGTTCTGCGTCTGACACCGATGACGGTTCGGTGGGGGTAAAGACCCCGGTCAGAGTCGAACGCGGCGAAAATGGCGAATCACCGCATCAGGACATCACCTCGTAGGCGCGAATGAACGTCTGGGTCACGGTGTTGCCGTCGGCATCGGTCGCCTTGATCCGCAGGGAGACGAACCCGGGGGCGTCCGGGTTGCTCACGGTCGCGGTCCAGGTGCCGTCCTCTTCGGCGGACGAGGCCGTCTGCCAGGTGTTGCCGTCGTCGTCCGACGTCTCGACCGACATCGAAGTGATCTCGGGCGTCGGCAGGTCTTGAACCGGCTGCACCTTCACGGGGATCCGCAGCTCGGAGCCCGGCGCGGCGGCGTTCGCGTCGTCCAGACCGGCGATCGAGAGCCGCAGCAGGTGCAGCGGAAGGGTCTGCTCCTCCCAGTCGATGTGGTGCGACTCGAACGACCACTCGGTCCTGGTCGCGGTGGAGAACTTGGCGATCTCGGTGTTGGCGGTGCGGTCCCAGGTGAGGGTGTAACGCTTGGACTCGGGCGGAAGGTCGGCATACAGCTGCCCTGTACCGGTGGCGATCGTCTGGCCGTCGGCGGCGAGGGTGAGCTCGTTGGTCGTGCGGTCCATCGAACCGGTCCGTCCGGACGAGTCGACGTACCCTCCTGGGGCGGTCACCGAGAGCTGGCCGCCAGAGCTGCGCCGCGGTTCCGCTCCCACGCCGAAGTCACCCGTGGTGAGGACCGCGCCGTTCCAGACGTCGTCGCGTTCCCCCTGTTGTGCCGCGGTCCGGTAGTCGGCGATCTGCGCCCAGTTCCCGTAGCCGATTCCGTAGCCCAACTCTCGGCTGTAGCTCAGTCCGGGCTGGATGTAGGTGGTGACCGTCTGCGGGAAGGTCACGTTCATTCGCATCTCGTCGACGTGACCGCCCGTCACGTTGAGGCCGCCGGACCGGGAGAGATTCACCGAGCGGAAGTGATTGCGGGTGACACTCAGCTCGCCCGGGCTCGGGTGCCAGACCGTGGCCGGCGGGATCCGGCCCGCGAAGTACCGGCTCAAGATGTAGGCCGCGCCCGGCCCATCGGTCGCGTCACGCTTGCCCCACCCCGTGACCTGAAAGCCGACGTTCTCCTCGACCTCGTCGGGACCGTGCCAGACGGCGAAGACCGATCCTTCGGGGCCTTCGGCGGTCAACCGGTACCACGGGGTGTCGTACCAGGCCTCGACCATGCCGGGAACGCCGATGCCCTGCGGACTGAGCTCGACCGGCTCGCCCTCCCGGGCGTCCATCCTCAGGTCGAGGTCCCGGTCATCGACCGTGATCCGGTGGTTGATCAGGGTCTCGCCCGCGCCGGTGGCGACGGCGGTGGTGACGTCGTAGGTGCCGGGCGGCAGCTGGAAGACGCCGCTGCCGTTCTCGACCTTGCGCTCCCAGCGGCCGCCGTCCGAAATGCTCCAGGCGTAAACCCAGGTCGGACGCGTTGGAGCGGTGCCATTGCGGTCGATCAGATTGACCGCAACGTTGTATTGCTGCTGGCCGACCTCGGCCACAAGCGTGGTGGTCACCTTTGTTGCGCCGTCGGTTCCCGTGGCCACCAGCGCCCCGAGATAACGGCCCTGGGGAATCCCGGCACCCCGAAAGGTCAGTGTCACCTGCGCGCTTCCCCGGGCGGGAACGGTTACATGGTCAGGCACCTCGAAGAGCCCGGCGGGAGCCTTGGTCGGTTCCCCGCCGGGACCTTTCAGGTCGGCGGACAACCGCAGTCTGACAGCTGTGGTCCCGGTGTTGCGGTAGGTGAGGGTGTGGCGCCGTGTCAGGTCCGGGATGCCGGGCGAGGCCAGATCGGCGTTGACGGAGTCGGTGGAGGCGGTGACGGACCCGACCGGAGGAGCGGGGGCGGGGGCGGGGCCGCGGAGGTCGACCGATACCGCCGTGGAGCCCAACGGCTGACCGGCGGCGGAGGTGACCTGGACGGTGCCGTGATACGCGCCGGGTTTGACCCCGTTGCCCCGCACTTCCAGGTTCGTCCTGGCCTCTTGACCGGCGCGCACGGTCACGGAACCCGCCGACAACTTCGCCAGCGCGGCAGGGGCCGCGTGTCCGGAACGGTCTCGCAGCGCTACCCTCAACCGGATTTTTAGGGTATTGCGTGTGTTGTTGCGGTAGGTGATGGCCCGGCTGACCGGCTTGACCGTGGTTCTGGACCAGGTCAACGGGACGACCATGCGACGCGGAGCGACCGTGAACGGCGCCTTCGAACGTGTGGAGGTCACTTCGTACGGTCGCGGCGTACGGTTCGTGGAGGTCGTTTCCGCGACGGCCGGACTCGCTCCGGAAACGGCCGCCAACGCGTTCACCACCAGGGTCAATGTGACCGAGACGGTAATGCTGGCACGACTTTTCACGCCATCACCTCATCAGGGGACAGAAGCTCAAATGATCAACATACAGAAAGCAGGACGCATGGGTGAATGCTCCGGTTTACAGCGGATTTGCCCTGCCTCCAGGTAGCCAGTTAGGACGCGACAAAACCGGCGTCCCGCGGCACCTGGCGGCGGGCGTGCGCCGGGGTTGCCCCAATCCTGACAGGCCGCCGCCTGGAGGCTTGGACGAGCCTTGGTCCGGCCCATGGCCTCTCGCTGCTCGAATTCCCGCCAAGTCCGGTCAGCGCCTAGCTAGGGGAAGCGGGTGATCGGCGTCGACCTGCACCGGGCGCTCGCGGGCGTCCCGCCGCCACCGCTCCCGCCGCGCCTACGGCACCCTCGGCGTCATCGGCAGAGTCCTCTGCAGCGGCGCCCTCTGCGCGGCACCCGCTCACCAACCACCGAGCCGGCCAGGCGCGGCGAGGCGGTGCCGCCGATCGGTCGACGACGTGACGTGCGATCGGCTCCTGGCACCGCAGGCGACCTGTCACGCCAACGGCGCGACCTCCCGCACCGACGCCCAGGGCCGCCCGGAGACCGCTGAGGCCGAGAACCTGACCGCCTCGGTCGCCGACCGCAGCGGCTGCCAACCGGAGTCGGGCACATGACCGGCGCCCCCCGCTACTACGGCGGCCACATGATCGCCGCGACGCTGACGGCGTCGACGAGCGCTATGACCTGGTGCCGCAGTGGTACTCGGTCAACGGCGGCGTCTACCGGCGCTTGGACTCGGGCGCCAGGTCCTGCCTGAAAGAGCCCGGCGCCGCGATCCTGCACTACAAGATCCGCGTCCGGTACCCCGGGCCGCTGGTCCTGGGGCCCGCCACCTTCCACACCGATGTGCGAGTGGCCACCACCGGGCACCCGGCCAAGGCCATCGAGCCGACCATCCCCAACCGGGCCCTGGGACCGGCCGAGTACCGGCTCATCCGTGGTCGGCTCAACGCCGCACTTGACACCGCCGGCTGCACCGCCTGACAGCGAGAAGGTCATCCGCTGGGGCACGTCCCCTCAATGCCGCGGCCTGACCGACCGCGCACCGCAGCCCCGGAGTGCCTAGAGGGACAAGTTCACGAAGGACAGCGACGGAAGGACGACTCAGGAGGCGGACGGCTCGATCTCCCCCGCAAAGACGATGACCTGGTCGATGAGGCTCCGCCGCAGATGGACGACATCCGTTCCCACCAGGCGGGGGCCTCCATTCGGCGTGGTGAAGACCCACTGGTACCGGGCCCACTCGTCAGGCATGTCCACCGCTGAGGAGCGCGTCATCGTGCCGGTTCCCGCCGGGTGGCGCCGGAGATCCAGCACGAACCGCTCGACCGCCGCGATTCCTTCGCTACGGCCCAACGGCCCCCAGAAGACCACGTCTGAGGTCAGGGCCTGGGAGAGCAGGGCAGTCACATAGCTGTCGGCCGAGGCGTTGAACGCGGCGATGAACGTGTCGATCGCGGAGCGTGCCGTCTCTTCCTGCATGCCCCAGTAATACCAGCCGTTGCGCGTGCGCCCGTCCCGCGAGTCGCCTTCCGATCACGGTGGACCATCCCGGTCACAGCGCTGGATGCGCCGCTGAGGCTGGTGGCGGACGAACCCGCTACTCGCGGCGGGGAGTTGGCTCGTCGCGACGGCGCTGCAGCGCGGGTCTCCCGCCCTTGGTCGTCGGCGGCGCCCCGGATCGGATGACGATCATGGGGCCGGTGGCCCAGGACGTGGGCTGGATCGGGCCGGGCCGGTCTTCCTGGTTCCGCGTGAACCGGGCGAGTTGCTCGCCAGGGCGGACCGACCATGATCGGCTTCGGGAGGGTGTCGGCCTCGGCGAGAGCCATGACGTCGCACTCGCCGGCTGCTGCCGCGAGCCGGGGACTGCTCTGTTGCGGCGGACGCGTGACCCTGGATCACGTTTTGCAGGTTCGGCTGCTGCTCCTGCAGCGGCCTTCCGGTCGCCCCGAGGGAAGGCGATCCCACCGGCCCCGGGACGGGGCCGGTGGGACCTTCGCGGGTCCTACTTCAGAGATGGGGGGACGTCTGCGGCGTCGCCGAGCCCGACCAGGTAGTCGGCGTACTCCTTGGCGCCGTCCTTCGTGACGAGCCTGCCCTGCAGCGTCTCGTCGGCCGCGACCTTCTTGCCGGCGAGGACGTCGGCGGCGAGCGTCATGACCTTCTGGCCCAGCGCGAACGGCGACTCGGCGTTCGTCGAGTACATGTCGCCCGCCGCGACCGCGGCCAGTGCGTCGGAGATGCCGTCGTTGCCGACGAGCTTCACCTTCTTGGACAGGTTGCCGGCCTTCAGCGCCGACAAGACGCCCATGGCCATCTCGTCGTTCGCGGCGTACACGCCGTTGATGCCCGGGTTGGCCTGCAGCACGTTCGTCATCACGTTCAGCGCCTTGGCGCGGTCGAAGTCGGCGGCCTGCTTGGCGACGACCGTGATGCCCTTGTGCTTGGCGATCTCCTCGTTGAAGCCCTTGCTGCGGTCCTGCGCGACGTTCGTGCCGAGCAGGCCCTGGATCTCCACGACCTTGCCCTTTTCGCCGACGGCCTCGGCGAGCGACTTGGCGGCGTTGCGCCCGGCCTGGACGGCGTCGTAGCCGACGAACGTGGCGAGCTTGCCGCCGGACGGCTTGCGGTCGAACGCCATCACCGGGATGTTCGCGCCGTTCGCCTGCGTCACCGACGACGTGGCCGACTGGGTGCTGACCGGGTCGATGATGAGGATGCCGGTCTGCTTGGAGATGGCCGTCGTCGCCTGGTTGAGCGCGGCGGCGTCGCTGTTGTTGGCGTTCTGCACGTTCAGCTTGATGCCGAGCTTGGCCGCCTGCGCCTGCGCGCCGTTCTTGACGCTGACGAAGAACGGGTTGTTGAGCGTGCTCATGATGATCGTCGCGTCTTTCTTGCCGGACGCCTTGCCGGTGGAGGCGCCGGCGTCCTCGCCGGCGCGGCTGCACCCGGTCAGGGCGAGCGCGGCTGCGGCCGTCACGGCGATCACGGCGCGGGTGGTTCTGGCCACGCGCATGGGAATCTCCTTTTGCGGGGTTGGGGTGGGAGTCGGTCAGGGAGTCCTGGCGGCGGTGCCGCTGCGATGAGACGGTCCGCCTTGTGCGGTCTTGCCCGCACGTTTCGGGATGAGGGAGCGCAGCACGTCGATGTTGCGGTCCAGGAACACGGCCAGCAGGATGACCAGGCCCTTCACGACGTTCTGCAGAAACGGCGAGACGTCCAGCAGGTTCATTCCGTTGTCGATGACACCGAGGACGAGCGCGCCGACGAGGGTGCCGAGCAGGGTGCCGCGGCCGCCGGCGAGGCTCGTTCCGCCGATGATGACGGCGGCGATGGCCTCCAGTTCCAGGCCGGTGCCGGCGGTGGGCTCGGCGGTGGACAGCCGGGCGGTGAGGATGAAGCCGGCGAGCGCCGCCAGCACGCCGCTGATCACGAACGCGAGGATCTTCACCCGGTCGGTGCGGACGCCCGACAGCCGGGCCGCCTCGGTGTTGTCGCCGGTGGCGTAGACGTACCGGCCGAACCGGGTCCGCGCGAGCAGGTACCCGAACACCGCGAATACCACCAGCATGATCACGACGGGGACGGGCACGCCGGCGATCCGGCTCTGCCCGATGCCCTGGAAGTCGTAGTCGGTGACGGCGACCGGATTGCCCTTGGTGAGCTGCAGGCTGAGGCCCGACAGCACCGACATGGTGGCCAGTGTCGCGATGAACGACGGCATCCGTGTCTTGGTGACGAGCAGCCCGTTCACCAGCCCGATCGCAGCGCCGGTCGCCACGCCCGCGCCGACCCCGGCGACGAGACCGTGGTCGCGGAGCGTCTGCGCGGTGACGACGGCGGTGAAGCCGAGCGCCGCGCCGACCGACAGGTCGATCTCCGCCAGGATGATCACATAGCTCTGGCCGACGGCGAGCAGCGCCGCGACCGACGTGGCCAGCCCGACGTTCATCAGGTTGTTGTGCGTCAGGAAGACCGGTGAGGCGATGGTCAGGATGATCCCGACCAGCAGCAGCATCCAGACCGCGCGCAGCCGGCGCGCGGCGGCGGCCGCCGAGGAGAGCCGCGACGGGGACGCGAGGCTCGTGACGGTGGAGGTCATGGGGCACCTACCAGTGCGTGCTCGAGGATGTTCTGTTCGTTGACGTCGTCGCCGGTGAGCTCGGAGACGGTGCGTCCCTCGCGCATCACGAGGACGCGGTCGGACATGGCGACGAGCTCGGGCAGGTCGGAGCTGACCAGCACGACGGCGACGCCGTCCGCGGTGAGGCCGTTGATGATCCGGTAGATCTCGGTCTTGGCGCCGACGTCGACGCCGCGCGTCGGCTCGTCCATCAGCAGCACCCGGGGCCCGGTCATCACCCACTTGGCGAACAGCGCCTTCTGCTGGTTGCCGCCCGACAGCGACCCGGCCGCGATGGACGGCGACGCCGCGCGGACCCGCAGGTCCGCCATCACCTTCCCGGTCTCCGCGCGCTCCCGGCCGCGCAGGACGACGTCGGCCTTCGTGAAGCGGCCGAGGGACGGCAGCGACACGTTCGCCTCGACGGACTGCTGCATGGCGAGGCCCTCACCTGACCGGTCCGGGGTGACATAGGCGATGCGCCCGGAGATCGCCTGCCTCGGGCCGCGCGCCTGGACCGGCTCGCCGTCCACGGTCACCGTCCCGGACGTGAGCGGGTGCAGGCCGAACAGCGCGCGAAGCAGCTCGCCGCGGCCGCAGCCGACGACACCGCCGATGCCGAGCACCTCGCCCGCCCGGACGTCCAGGTCGACGTCGTGGAACGCGTCGCCGCCCGACGCGCCCCGGACCCGCAGGACGACCCGGTCCGTGGTGTTGTGCTCCTTCGGGTAGAAATCGGCCACGGTTTCGCCGACCATGGCGGTGACGACCTGGGCGGGGGAGAGCGTCCCGGTGGGCTCGTCCAGGGTGACGCGGCCGTCGCGCAGGACGACGATCCGGTCGGACAGCTCGAACACCTCGTCCAGCCGGTGGCTGATGTAGAGGATCGTGACGCCGGCCTTGCGCAGCCGCCGGATCTGCTCGAACAGCCGCTCCGACTCCCGCTCGTCCAGCGCCGCGGTCGGCTCGTCCAGGATCAGCAGCCGAGGCCTGTGCGTCATCGCCTTGGCGATCTCGACCATCTGCCGCTCGGCGACGCCGAGTTCGCCGACCGGCCGCCGCACGTCGATGTCCAGGCCGAGATCCCTCAGGGCGGACACGGCGGCCTCCGCCATCCGGCGGCGCGACACCAGCAGCCGCCCGAACCGGCCCTCCTGGTCGAGGACGTGCATGTTCTCGGCGACGGACAGGTTCGGGAACAGGTTCTGCTGGAACTCCTGGTAGATGACCTCGATGCCGAGCGTCATCGCGGCCTGCGGGTCCTTCAGGACCGTGGCGCGGCCGTCGACGAGGACCGTGCCACCGTCCGGCTGGTGCGCACCGGAGATCACCCGCGTCAGGGTGGACTTGCCGGCGCCGTTCTCGCCGCACAGCGCGACGACCTCGCCCGGCTCGACCGCGAGGCTGACGCCCCGCAGCACGTGGTTCTCCCCGAACGACTTGTGGACGTCGACCAGTTGCATCCGCATGTCGATCTCCCGTCAGTAGACGACGCCCGCGGTCAGCAGCACGTTCGCGTACGGGGTGAACTCCCCGGACCGCACCGCCGCCCGCGCCTCGCCGGTGGACCGCTTGAAGTCGGTGTGCGGCACGAACCGAATCTCGACACCGGTGAACCGGGCCTCGATCTCGGCGAGCATCTCCGGGCTGCGCTGCTTGATCTCCTCCGACATCAGCACCCCCTCCACGGCGACCTCGGTGAGGACGGCGTCCAGCAGGTCGAGGAAGCGCGGAAGGTTCTGCCGCACCGCCAGGTCCACCCGCTCCACCCCGGGCGGGATGGGCAGCCCGGCGTCGGTGACGACGAGCTTGTCGGTGTGCCCGAGTTCGGAGATGACCCGGGCCAGCTGGCCGTTGAGCGTGCCGTGGTTGCGCCTCATCGGGCGGCTCCTTCCAGGGTGTTGCCGGACATCAGTGCGTCCACCTCGTCCCGACCGGGCAGGGACGGGCTCGCGCCGGGTCTGGTCGTCGCCAGCGCCCCGGCGGCCATGCCGCGCCGGATGGCACGTTCCATGGCGTCGCCGGCCGC
>NZ_JBFARL010000096.1:0-30175 GCF_040674655.1 Actinomadura sp. NPDC049753
GCCCGCGGGCAGGGGATCGGCACCGGACAGCGGATCGGCGCCGGCCAGGGGGTCGGTGCTGGGGAGGGCCCCGCCGGACGACGCGCGGCGCTTGGTCACCCGGGACGGGTCGGCCACCTTGATCCCGAAGTCGAGCAGTTCGATGAGGCCCGATCCGTGCCGGTGGAACGACTCGTACACGAGGTCGGACGGGCGCCGGACGCCCTGGACGTCCCGCAGCGCCGTGACCATGACGTCGGCCAGGCGCGAGAAGTCGGCCTCGGTCACGCTCAGCATCCCGCCGGGCATGCCCGCCTCGGGCAGTTCGGTCCACCAGTTGCGCGGCGCGGGGTCGGCGGGCGGGCGCCAGCCCGCCTCGCTCATGACCTCTTCGTCGGCCAGGGTGAGCAGGAGGGGGCCTTCGAGGAAGTTGTTGCTGACGGCCTCGGCGTAGAGCCGGTCGGGCTCGCGCATGGCCTGGACGTAGTGGCGGCTCTCGTCGCGTTCGCGCACGATCAGGATCGTGTCCCGTTCGAGACCTGCCAGCTCACGTCCCAGCCGCCGGGCGAACTCGGACCACTCCAACAAGATCACTCCCTACGACCAGGGGCCGGTGCCGACCCCCGCGAGACCGCGCCCGGGACCCGATGATTGTCGCCGGGAGCGCGACGCGCAAACCGGGAGTTCAGTCGGGCGGCGGTTCGTGACGAAGCACACGCAGGGCCTCCTGGAGGGCCTCCGGGTCGCCCCCGCAGCGGTCCAGGACGTCGATGAGCCTGTGCAGGATCTCGTGGCGTTCGTAGCCGACGTCCAGCAGCGACTGCGCGGTGTCCCACAGGTGCGGCGGCTCGCCGTCCCACAGCATCGCCGCGAGCCGCATGTGCGCGTCGAGGTGCTCGTCGTCGCCGCCGGGGTGCTCGAACTCCAGCAGGGCGCGGCGGTCGCCCGGGTCGGCCGGGTCGAGCTCCGACAGGTCGAGGATGTCGTCGCGCCCCGCCCGCCGGTGCGTGCCCGACAGGAACGGCAGGGCGAACGCGCGGCGGGGGAGGGCCTCGAGGTCGCCGTCGGGCAGCAGCCGGTCGACCAGGCCCCGGTCGAGGCCGAACGCGGCCGGATCGCGGTAGACCGCGGAGAACTTCGCGGTGGCGTCCCAGAGGGCGTCCAGGGTCGCCCTGATCCCCTCTTCCGGCAGCCCCGTCCGCCGTCCGGCCCAGCGGATCCACGCGGCCAGCACGTGGGGGACGGCCTCCTGCTCCGACGGGGAGAGCAGGACCTTGCGCGGCAGCCAGTCGAGCAGGAACATCTCGCACTTGATCGGGCTGACGCGCAGGGGCCGTCCGAAGTCGTGCGCGCAGCCGTAGTCGATGATCCGGTCCACGCACCGGATCGCCGCGGAGATGTCCGAGAGCTCTCCCGCCTCGTCCGAGGCGAGGAACCGCGTCGCGATCGTGGCGCGCCGGTCGCGCCCGTACACCGGGGGCTGGGGCAGGCGGCCGCCGGGCGGAAGGATGTCCACGCGCGCGCGGACGAACGCGTGGTAGGAGCCGAAGTTCTCGTTCACCGGCGGGTCGTCTGTCGCGTCGGTGAGATCCAGAGCGCTCTGCAGCAACGCCTTGGTGTCGCGCGGGTCGAGCTCCTCGAACCGCATCAGCGGGTTTTCGCGTCCCTCGCGGCGGCAGTGGTCGAGAAGCCGGTCCACCCTGGAGGAGACCCAGGCGTCCCGGACCATCCCGCTCGCAGGCAGGCGCCCCGCGGGCGCGGCCGGCGCGAACGGGCCGACGCGCGGCTGGACGACCCCGGCCCTGTTGCGGTCGACTAGGATGACAAGGGCGTGCCTTTCGGAGCCCCCGTAGGTGTAGGTGCAGATGACGGAGTCTTGGTCGCCGTAGACGTCCCTGGACGCGAAGCACGCCTCGGGCTCGACCATGCCGACGCGGTCGGCCCAGCCGGGCCTGGCGACGCCGTCGCTCATCAGTTGCAGCGCCGCGCGTTCGGCCTTGGCCGCCTGACGCGGGGTGCCCATGTAGGCGATGCCGGTGAGCAGCGCCAGCGCCGCCGGCGTGGCGGCGGCCGCGGCGTACCCGACCAGGGCCTCGCCGATGACCTCCTCCACGTCGCCGTCAGGGACGCGCTGCCCCCACCAGGAGCCGAGGATCTCGCTGACGATGAGCTCCGCGTCCAGGGGACTGCGCACCGCCAGCAGTTCGCGGGCGTGCTGGAGCATGCCGTCGAATATCGCCGAGACCTCGTCCGGGGGTTTCGGGCCGTCCCGGGCCGGGTCCCCGGAGGAGCGGCTGCGGCTGCGGGGACTCACCCCTCTAGCCTCTCAGATCCGGCGCGTACGGTGGCCCGGACACCGGCGAAGGCCGGAATGGGCCGCCACCGCGCCCACGCCGTCTCTACCGGCCGCTCAGCCGTCTGTTCAGCCGGAAACGTCGCCGGTGGGCGAGCGCCTAGAGGGCGGCTGCGATTTCAGGATCCCGGTGAGCTGCTCCCGGGCCATCCGCTCGACTCTGTCTGGCGTGGTCTCCAAACCCAGATGGGCCATGCAGGCCTGGACGTCGGCCACACACCGGTGCACCGCGTCTGAGGGGAAGGACGCGAACTCGTCGCAAAGCCGCTGTGCGAGAGCGTCACGTGTCTCGTTCCGGTGATCGGCCAGTGCAGGCATCAGCGCACACCTCCGCGCACGGGGTACCGGCGGGCGGGGACGCCGCCGGTGAGACGGAGCGCGCCTCGGACCGGCCCATGCCTGGGAGCTTCAGCGAGAACCCCGCCTCGATGTCACATTCCAGGCCCCGACGCGGGGAGAGTCAAGACGTTCCGGGGGGTCGTTTCGCAAATTCTGGACCCCGTTCACCGGGCGTTCCCCCATGACCGGCCGGCACCTCGCCTGCCTCCGCGTCCGCACCGTCCACCTGCGGGTTCGCTTCGCCCGCGGCCGGCCGTCCACCCGCGTCCGGGGACCTGCGCGCGGCGTCGGCCCAGCTCGCGTGATGCCGTGCGGCCCAGCCGGGGTCCACCCGCCCGGTCAGCATCCCTGTCAGCGCCTCGCGGTCCCTCAGCGCCTCCCACAGGTGCCCGGCGGCCACCGCGAGGACGGCGAGGAAAAGCCAGTCGTGGACGAAGGTGGAGCCCGTGCGCCACCGGTCTCCCCACGGGCCGGGGAACGTCATGACCTCGCCGGTGCCGAGCATGACGAGGATCGCGCCCGCGGTGAACGCCGCGTTCAGCTTCTGGCCCGCATTGAACTTGCCCACCGGCAGGACCCCGCGCCCGTCCCGGACGGCCCTGCGGTCGCCGCGCCTGAGCCACTGCCAGTCCGCGGGCACGAACCTGTTCAGCCTGCGAAGGTCGGCCCTGAACGCCCGGGACAGCAGACCGAGCACGATCGGCACGGGCAGGGCGAACCCGCACCAGACATGGACGGTCTTGACCATCTCCCTGCGGCCCACCAGCGTCGAGAGCGGCGGCAGGTAGAGCACGGCGGCGGTCAGCAGGCAGACCAGCATCAGCAGCGCGGTGACATGGTGGATCGAGCGCTCGGCCCGGGTGAAGCGCACGAGCCGCCCCGACGGCTCAGGTCGGCGCATCGCTGCGTCCGTTCGACCGTCCCACCCAAGCGTCCACGTCGTAACCGAGTTCCTCCCAGTAGCCGGGCTTCACCCGGTCGGTCAATTCGATGCCGCCGAGCCACTTCAGCGACTTGTAGCCGTACATGGGCGCGACGTACAGCCGCGTGGGGCCGCCGTGGTCGTGGGTGACGGGCTTGCCGTCCATCTGGGTCGCGATCAGGACGTCCCGCCGCCGCGCCTGCTCCAGCGTCAGCGACTCGGTGTAGACGCCGTCGAACGAGGTGAACCGCACGGCGCGGGCGCGGGCGGACACTCCGACCGCGTCCAGCAGATCCGGCAGAGCCACGCCGACCCACCGCACATCCGGCACTCGCCAGCCCGTGACGCACTGGAAGTCCCTGTCGAGGACTGTCTGCGGAAAATGCGCTAGATCGGCCATCCCAAATGATTGCGGCTTGTCCACAAGACCGGAAACGGTCACCCGGTGCGTAGCGGCGCTGTGCCGCTTCACACCGGGCGTGACCGAGTAGTAGCGGAACCCGCCGGCAGCAGGCAGGACGTCCCCGATCGGTCCGACCGGCGCCAGGGCCCGGCTCACCTTGTCCTGGACGGACGCGCCCACGGCGGCCCCCGCCACGCCGAGGCCGAGCATGCCCAGGACGACCCTCCGTCCCACCGGACTGCCTTCCAGTCGTTCGTCCTCGCTCACCGCTCCATTCGAGCACCCCGGCCCGCGGCTCGGCCAGGGGGCGGCGGACCTCGTAAGACTTCCGACAGATCCTGGCGTCGCCACCGACCGGCCCCGGGTACCGCCCTAAGCTGAGCCCATGGCCACGAAGGTTCATCTCGCACAGCGTCCAGAGGCCGACGAGCTGCTCGGACGCAGCCCGCTGGCCGCTCTGGTGGGCATGCTGCTCGACCAGCAGATCCCGATGGAATGGGCGTTCTCCGGCCCCTACACCATCGTGCAGCGGCTCGGTTCGGACGATCTGGACGCCCACGAGATCGCCGCCTACGACCCGGAGCGGTTCGCGGCGCTCCTGGCGGAGAAGCCGGCCGTCCACCGGTACCCCGGTTCGATGGCCAAGCGCGTCCAGCAGCTGTGCCAGTACCTCGTGGACCACTACGACGGTGACGCCGAGAAGGTGTGGAGAGGCGTCGACAGCGGCAAGGAGCTGTACAAGCGGCTGAACGGCCTTCCGGGCTTCGGAAGGCAGAAGGCGCAGATCTTCCTGGCCCTGCTGGGCAAGCAGTACGGAGTACGGCCGGAGGGCTGGCGCGAGGCGGCCGGCGACTACGGCGAGGAGGGCTCGCACCGGTCCGTCGCCGACATCACCGGCCCCGACTCCCTCGCCAGGGTGCGGGCCTTCAAGCAGGAGATGAAGGCCGCCGCCAAGGCGGCCAAGTGAGGTCGGGAGCAGGACGGAACTCGCCGAACGGGGCGAGTTGACACCCCGTGACGCATGTACGCCGTAACATCTCCTACTTGCCGTCCATGCCGGGCCGCCCCGCGCGCCCATCCGCGACGGTGTCCGAAACCGACGAGTTCGTCCGAGGCCGAAGGGGCAAGGATGTTCATCAGGGCTTCCGTACGCGGCGAACCATCGGGATGATGAAGACCTGACTCCGACCGGTGTTGTGATGGAGGCGGGAGCGTTAACCTGCTCCCATTCACTCATAGTGATGAATAATTGCCGCGCGGTACGGGACCCTCTGGGGCGGAGGTGTTGTCGTTGAGCACCGAGACGTCCGTCCCGCATCCCCGCGTCTCAGGGGTGGAGGGGCAGCCCATGGATGCGTCCGACGCCGCGCTGTACGCGACCTTGCTGAAGGAAGCGCCCGAAGGGCTGGCGTTCTTCGACCGCGATCTGCGTTGCCGCCGGGCCAACGACGCGCTCGCGGAGCTGCTGGACGTGCGCGTCCGCGATCTCCAGCAGCGCCGCCCGTCGGAGGTGCTGCCCGAGGCGCTGGCGGCGGCGTTCGAGACGGCGCTCCGGAAGGTGATCGCCGAGGACCGCGCGGTGAGCGACCTCGAACTCGTCGTCCCGGCGCGGGCGGCCGAGGCGCCCGGCGAGGCGCCCGGCGTGGCCACCGCCGTCGAGGAGCGCATCCTGGCGTGCACGTGGCTGCCCGCCAAGGGCGGCGGCGACGAGCGGCCGGGCGTCGTCCTGACCGCCCTGGACGTGACCGAGCGGCGCAGGGCCGAGGAGGTCATCCGCCGCAAGGAGCAGCGCTACCGCTCGCTCGTGGAGGCCAGCGCCCAGGTGGTGTGGGTCGCCGCGCCGGCCGGCGGCGCGATCGACGACGCGCCCGAGTGGCGCGCCATCACCGGCCAGACGCCGGACGACTACGCGGTCGGCGGCTGGCTGTCGGTCGTGCATCCCGAGGACCGGCCCCGCATCGAGGCGCACTGGCGCGAGTGCGTGGAAGAGAACCGGGTCTTCGAGACCAACTACCGCATCCGCACCAAGAGCGGCACATACCGGCACTTCGACGTCAGGGCCGTGCCCATCTGGCGCGGCGACGCGGTCATCGAGTGGGTCGGCGCCAACACCGACGTCACGGGGCAGCGCGAGGCCGAGGAGATGCGAGGCCGGCTGACCGAGCAGCTCTCGGCGGCGGCGCTGCGCACCGCGCGCCTCCAGCAGGCCACCTCCATGCTCGCCGAGGCCCTGACCGTCTCCCAGGTCGTCCAGGTCATCACCGAGGTCGGACGGTCGGCCATCGGCGCCGACTACTCCGCGGTGGCGCTGCTGGACGACGACAAGCTGCGGCTCAGCATCGTGGCCCCGTCCCAGCCGGGGACGGAGAGCGAGACGCCCTCGCCGTCCCGCGACGGGATCAAGGTCAGCGACCAGACCGTGATGTCGGTGGCGGTGCGCGAGAGCCGGCCCTTCCTCGCCGAGCACCCCGACAGCCTGCGCCTGCAACTGGGCCACGGCGAGCGTGACCTGTTCGCCCAGCACACCGAGGAGCGCGCCTGGGTGGGCCTGCCGCTGCTCGCGGCCGGCGCCCCGATCGGCGCGCTCCGCTTCTCCTTCACCCGGCCCCGGGAGATCACCGAGGAGGAGCGGGTCTTCCTGGAGGCGCTCGCGGGCCAGTGCGCGCTGGCCGTGGAGCGGGCCCTGCTGTTCGAGCGCGAGCACCGGACCGCCGAGGAGCTCCAGCGGAGCCTGCTGCCCAGCGACCTGCCGCAGCTGCCGGGCATGGCGCTCGCCGCCCGCTACAACCCCGCGACGCGCCACGTGCAGGTGGGCGGCGACTGGTACGACGTCTTCCGCCTCGCCGACAACCGGCTCGCCGTGGCCGTCGGCGACGTGATGGGCAAGGGCGTCCTCGCCGCGGCCGGAATGGGCCGCGTCCGCAACGCCCTGCGCGCCCTCGCGCTGAACGACCCGCGTCCCGCCGCGGTCCTGGCCGGCCTCGACCGGCTGTTCAGCGCCACCGAGGACGAGGAGCAGTTCACCACCGTCGTCTACGCGGTCATCGATCCCGAGACCGGGCAGGGAGAGCTCAGCAACGCGGGCCACCCTCCGGCCCTGCTGATCTCGCCCGACACGCCCGCGCGCGTGAGCAGGCGCGAACCCGGAACCCCCCTCGGCTGGCCGAGCCAGCGGCAGCAGACAAGTTTTTCCATCAGGACCGGCAACACTGTGGTCTTCTATTCCGATGGACTTGTGGAGAACCGTAGGCGTGGGGTGGACGCCGGGCTTGAGGAGCTCGTCGCCGTCGCGGCGGACGCCCCACCTGAAGTGGTAGGAGATCCCGAGAGACTCGTCGACTTCCTGGTCGATCGGATGCTTGCCGGATATGAGCAGGTAGACGATGTGACCGTGCTTGCCCTGCACGTCCCGCCCAAGTCCGAGTGAACCCCGCCGAAGACGGCGCCGAGACGGTCCGCGACGTTCGAAGGACCGCCCCGGGCCCTCTAAGGTGGAGTGTTACCGGGTAGGACTCCAAGGCGGAATGCGCAGCAGTGCCAGAATGCTTGACCCAGAGAGAGCGGGTACGCTGCGGTCCCGCACCGGGAGGTCCGCTCCGTGTGTGGTCCCACCCAGTGTGAGGCCGAGCCCGTCAGGGCACTTGGGTCAACCAAGCCACACGTTCGTTCGAGAGGTATTTGTGTCGCCTGCTAGCTCGACCTCGAAAGCGTCAGATCTGCACGATCACGTCATCGCGCAACTGATCGAGCGTGGACGGTCCCAGGGTTACCTCGAAGCCGACGACGTACGACGTACGTTCGAGGAGGCCGACATCCCCGTGTCGAAGGCCTCCAGCATTCTGCGGAGCCTCAGCAAGGAGGGTGTGACCGTCATGGTGAGCGCTGCCGACTCCGCGGCGCCCAAGCGTCCGCGCAAGCGCGCGACGCCGCCGGCACGCAGGCCCAAGACCGCCGCCGCCGCCAAGGAGCAGCCCGACACGGTGACCGCCGTCGTCGGCGACGACGCGCCGGAGGAGGCCGTCGCCGCGCCGCGCCCGGCGGCTCCGAAGCCCGCGCCGCCGAAGAAGGCCGCGCCGGCCAAGGGCGCCAAGGCGAAGAAGGCCGGACCGGCGAAGAAGGCCGCGCAGCCGGTCAAGGCCGCCCCGTCCGACAGGGCCGACAAGGGTGAGGACCCCGAGGTCGACGACGAGGTCGACGTCGACCTCGACGAGGACCTGACCGACCTCGAGGCCGAGCTCGTGGACGACACGGCCGAGGCCGAGGAGCCCGAGGCCGAGGTCGAGGAGGAGCCCGCCGCCGCGCCCGTCGCGAAGGCCGCTCCGGGCGGCAAGGGCGACACCCCGTCCTCCGAGGAGGAGGGGTTCACCCTCGGCGACGACGACGAGGACGCGCCCGCGCAGCAGATCGCGGCCGCCGGCGCCACCGCCGACCCGGTCAAGGACTACCTCAAGCAGATCGGCAAGGTGCCGCTGCTGAACGCCGAGCAGGAGGTCGAGCTCGCCAAGCGGATCGAGGCCGGCCTGTTCGCCGAGGAGCGCCTCGCCGTCACCGGCCCCTCGATGTCCGAAGAGGACCTCGAGGACTTCGAGTGGATCGCCGAGGACGGCCGCCGCGCCAAGAACCACCTCCTGGAGGCCAACCTCCGCCTGGTCGTCTCGCTGGCCAAGCGCTACACCGGCCGCGGCATGCTGTTCCTCGACCTGATCCAGGAGGGCAACCTCGGCCTGATCCGCGCGGTCGAGAAGTTCGACTACACCAAGGGCTACAAGTTCTCCACGTACGCCACCTGGTGGATCCGGCAGGCCATCACCCGCGCGATGGCCGACCAGGCCCGCACTATCCGCATCCCGGTGCACATGGTCGAGGTCATCAACAAGCTGGCGCGCGTGCAGCGGCAGATGCTCCAGGACCTGGGCCGCGAGCCCACCCCGGAGGAGCTGGCCAAGGAGCTCGACATGACCCCGGAGAAGGTCGTCGAGGTCCAGAAGTACGGCCGCGAGCCCATCTCGCTGCACACGCCGCTCGGTGAGGACGGCGACAGCGAGTTCGGCGACCTCATCGAGGACTCCGAGGCCATCGTCCCGGCCGACGCGGTCAGCTTCACGCTGCTGCAGGAGCAGCTCCACTCCGTTCTCGACACGCTCAGCGAGCGCGAGGCGGGCGTGGTGTCGATGCGGTTCGGCCTCACCGACGGGCAGCCGAAGACGCTGGACGAGATCGGCAAGGTGTACGGGGTGACCCGGGAGCGCATCCGGCAGATCGAGTCCAAGACCATGTCGAAGCTGCGGCACCCGTCCCGCTCCCAGGTCCTGCGCGACTACCTGGACTGACCGGCCGCACCGCGGACCGACCGACGGCAGGGCCCCGGCGATCACGCCGGGGCCCTGCCGCGCCGCGCCCGGCCCCACCCGCACGACCCGCCCCGCGGGGCTGGTTCTTGTGGGGGGCTTGGGACGCTGGCGTGGCCGGGTGTGGCCACGGGGCGTCAGTCGTGCAGGATGACGTCGAGGTTCGCGCCGTTCAGTTCGACGGTGTGGCCGAGGCCGGCGACGGCCTTCACCAGCTCCTCCGGGGTGCGGGGCGCGGCGCCCGCCTTGATCAGGTCGTGGGCGACGCGCCCGCGGGTCGCCTTGGCCATGTGGCTGACGACGGTGCGCTTGGGGACGCCGCCGACGAGGCGCTCCCGGAACACCCGGACGGAGACCGCCGGGCCGGGGGCCTTCCACACCGCCGCGTACGGTCCGGACCGCATGTCCACGACCAGGTCGTCGTCCAGGCGGAGGGCCTTGCGCATCGCCGGGCGCCACGACGCCGCCAGGCCGCCTCCAGGCGGCAGGGACACGCCCATGGACAGCCGGTAGGGCGGGACGCGGTCGGTGAGCCTCAGCGCGCCCCACAGCCCCGAGAACACGATGATCTGCCGGGCGGCGGCCTCGGCGTCCAGATCGGCCAGGTCGAGGTTGTCGTAGAGGACGCCGGTGTAGAGCCGCGCCGCGGGCAGTGTCGGCGCCTTGCGGAGAGCCTTGTTGCGGGCGAGGGCCTCGTCGGCCTGCCCGGGGGGAAGCCCGAGCACCTCCGCCGCGTCGGCGCCCCGGGACGCCTTCGCCAGGGCCGCCAGGACGCGCCGCCTCGTCGGCGTCAGGCCGGGGAAGCTCAGCGAGGCGAGGTCGAGGGGCGGGCCGTCCCCCTCGGTAGCCTTCTTCTCCGACGGCGGCAGCAGGATGTGCACGATCCCCCCGAAAGCGGTGACAGATGGCGCGGTCATTGGACAGGCGTTTGGACGAACTGGTCGCCGAGGCGTGGCCCGCGCCGTTCGCCCAGGATATTGGCGGCTGGCTGCTGCGCCACGCCGACGGTGTGACCAAGCGGGCCAACTCCGTCCTGCCCCTGGACGACCCGGGGGACGTGGATCAGGCCATCGGGCGGGCCGAGCGCTTCTACGCCGGGCTCGGGCTGCCGGCCGTGTTCCTGATGGACGCCCAGGCGCGGCCCGAGGGGCTCGACGGGGTCCTTGAGAGGCGAGGCTACGAACTGGTCGAACCGACGATCGCGATGACGGCCGACCTGAGCGGTCCCTACGAGCGCGCGGGTGTGGAGGTCATGGACGCCCCGTCCCGGGAGTGGCTCGATCGGTGGTGGTCGGTGGACGGTCGCTACGACCACCAGCTGCCGATGGCGGAGAAGATCCTCGCCGGGGTGAGCGCCGGCTACGCCGGCGTTGACGGTCTCGCCGTGGGGCGCGGCGTCGTCCAGGGGAAGTGGCTCGGCGTCTACGCCATGGCCGTCGCGCCGGACGCGCGAAGGCGGGGCCTGGGGCGGCGCGTCCTGCGGGCTCTTCTCGGCTGGGGGAGCGAGCGGGGATGCGAGCGGGCGTACCTGGTCGTCGTCGAGCGGAACGCCGCCGCCAGGGCGCTGTACGAATCGGAGGGGTTCGTGTCGGCGGCCGCCTATCACTACCGCGTAAGGAATGTCACCGCGAGGTGAGAAGCCGCAGGGGCGAGCGCATCACGGCACTGTCCCAATATGGCTACGATATGCAGTCACTCATATACTCTCCGCAGTTATCGCCGCATCGTGCTGCGGGGAGGGGCAATGGAGGAAAAGGGAACGGCGGCCACCGTCTCCGGTGGCCGCCGTCCTTCGCTCGCTCTATTTGGAGGTCTACCGCTCCTCGTCCGGAGCGACAGTCGGGGTTTCGGTGAGCCGGTCGGTCTCGTCCTGTATGTCGGCCCCGTTGGAGCGCAGCGCCTCTGCGTACTTGCGACCGTGGTGGGCGCAGAACAGAAGGTCGCCGCCGCCTACAAGGACCGCACGGACGTAGGCCTGAGCGCCGCAGCGGTCGCATCGGTCGGCGACGGTCAGCGGCTTGGTTGGGGCAAGGGCTCCAGTCACGGCACCTTCCTCATGCTCGGGGTCGGTACTTAGGACAACATCTAACCCGACGTCGGCGTTCCCAACCTGGTTCTTCGTACGCCCACAGCAGAATGGCCCAATAAGTGACCGAGGTCACATTAGGCGGCGTCCCACCGGAACAGGCGTACGGCGATCAACGCTCCGACGACCGCGACCCCCAGCAGAACGGCGATCTGGGGCAGCGCCGAGGTCGGCCCGAGTCCTCTGCCCATCACATTGAGCATGCCCTCGTTGAGATAGCGCAGGGGGAAGATGTACGACAGCGTCCTCATCCAGGTCGGCGAGGCGTCCAGCGGGAAGAACGAGCCGCCAAGGAACGCCATCGGCAGCACGATCAGCTGGGTCACCGCCTGGGCGGTCTCCTGCGTCCTGGCCCACGCGCCGATCAGCATCCCGATCGACAGGAAGGCCAGCACGCCCGCGATGACCATCGGGATCGCCATCCACCAGGCGCCGCTGAGCTTCAGGCCGAACATCGGGAGCTGCGCCACGAGCACGAACAGCGCGAACTGGACGAGCGCCACGGCGAGGCTGACCGCCACGCGCGCGGCGAACACGGTGGGGATGGGGGCCGGGGAGAGCTGGAGGCGCCGCAGGATGCCCTTGGTCCGCCACGTGACGAGCGTCTGGGACGCCCCGAAGACGCCCGCCGACGCCAGCGCCCAGCCCAGCAGGCTCGGTGTGAAGAACTGGATGGCCTTGAGCGAGTCGTCCTCCACCCGCTGGTCGGTCAGCCGGAAGGCCGGCGGCTTGCCGGAGGCCGAGAGGTTCGCCGACTGGACGACCGAGTTCATCAGCCCCCGCACGGTCCCGGACTTGACCTGGTCGGCCGCCGAGTAGTGGACGACCAGTTCGCCCCCGCGCTGCTCCACGACGGCGTCCGCGTCGCCCTTCTCCACCTTGCGCAGGGCGGCGGCGCGGTCGGAGGCCTTCTCGACCTTCATGACCTTGCCGAGCTCGCCCCCTCCCTGCGTCACCGCCTGGTCGAGGACCGGCGCCTTGCCCACCTCCAGGACCTTCACCTTGGACGTGGACTGGTGGCCGAAGATCCCCCCGAAGACGACCAGGAACATCAGGGGGAAGAGCACCGTGAAGAACAGCGCTGTGCGGTCGCGCCGGAAGCCCAGGAACATCGCCCTGGACAGGCTCTTGAAACTCTCGAACGTGCTCACGCCCTGTACTCCCGTCCGGTGAGCTCCAGAAAGACGTCCTCAAGGGTGGCGCCGCGGATCTGGACGCCGTCCAGCGCGTTCTCGGCGGCCATGGCGGCGACCACCGCGGAGGGGTCGCGGGTGGAGATGGTGAGGGAGACGCCGTCGTCCTCGGCCTCGTCCGCGCCCGGCAGGAGCCGTGCGGCGGCCACGTCCAGGACGCCGCTGGCCACGCTGATCCTGGCCGGGGCGTCCAGCCCGCGCACCAGCACCGCCGGAGGGCCGAGCCGCAGGATCCTGCCCGCGTCCATGATGGCGACGCGGTCGCACAGGCTCTCCGCCTCGTCCATGTAGTGCGTGGTCAGGACGATGGTGCGGCCCTCGGTGTTGATCGACCGGAGCACGTCCCACAGGTTGCGGCGCGCCTGCGGGTCCAGCGCGGCGGTGGGCTCGTCCAGGAACACGAGCTCGGGGTCGTGCACGAGCGCGCACGCGATGGAGAGGCGCTGCGCCTGGCCGCCCGAGAGCTTCTCGACGCGGGTGTCGGCCTTGTCGTCCAGGCCGACCAGTTCGAGCATCGAGTCGGCCTTCTTCGCCGGGACGCCGTAGAGGGAGCCGAACGTCCGCAACTGCTCGCGCGCGGTCAGCCGCTCGAAGAAGGAGGACGCCTGCAGCTGGACGCCGATCCTGGGGAGCAGCTTGGAGTTGCGCGGCCAGGGGGACAGGCCGAGCACGGTGAGGTCGCCCTCGTCCGGCTCCCGCAGGCCCTCGATGATCTCCAGTGTGGTGGTCTTGCCCGCGCCGTTCGGCCCGAGGATGCCGAAGAACTCGCCCTCCTCGACGGCGAACGTCACCCCGTCCACGGCCCGGACGTCCCCGTATCGCTTGCGGAGGCCCGAGACCTCGATCGTTTGCGCCATGCGAGGACAGTAGGGATGAATCGGGCTTTCACGCACCCACCCTGAGGTGGAGGTCCGGGTCCAGAAGTCGGAGTGCGGGTAGCCTGGCGAACCGTACGGGCCCTCCCACGCCGGCGTCCGGAACGTCGGCGGCGGCGAGCCTTTCGGTGGATTGTCGGCGGCCGGGGGTACCCTGCTGCCGACCGTCCTACCCCCGAGGAGCACACGCACGTTGACCGCCGCGACCGCCGAAGCGACAACCGAAGACCCGCACGGCTACTCCGCCCGGCACCTCTCGGTGCTGGAGGGGCTGGAGGCCGTGCGCAAGCGACCCGGCATGTACGTCGGGTCCACCGACAGCCGTGGCCTCGCGCACTGCCTGTGGGAGATCGTCGACAACTCCGTCGACGAGGCCCTCGCGGGCTACTGCACGCACATCAGCGTGACGATGCACGCCGACGGCTCCTTCGAGGTGGGCGACAACGGTCGCGGCATCCCGGTCGACCTGGAGCCCAAGACGGGCCTGCCCGGCGTCGAGCTGGTCATGACGCGGCTGCACGCGGGCGGGAAGTTCGGCGGCGTGTCCTACACCGCCTCCGGTGGCCTGCACGGCGTCGGCGCCTCCGTCGTCAACGCCCTGTCCGCGCGGCTCGACGTGGAGGTCGACCGCGACGGCCACACCCACGCGATCAGCTTCCGGCGCGGTCTGGCCGGCGAGTTCGCCGACGAGGGCCGCCCGAACGCCCGGTTCAAGAAGAAGTCGGGCCTGCGGCAGATCCGCAAGGTCGCCAAGAAGACCACCGGCACCCGCACCCGCTTCTGGCCCGACCTGCAGATCTTCCTGAAGGACGCGACGGTCGAGCAGTCCCTCGTCCTCGACCGGATGCGGCAGACCGCGTTCCTCATCCCGGGCCTCACCATCGACGTCCGCGACGAGCGCGGCGAGGAGATCGTCGACGAGACGTTCCGGTTCGACGGCGGCATCAGCGAGTACTGCTCCTACCTCGCCAAGGACGCGCCGATCATCGACGTGCTGCGGCTCCAGGGCCGCGGCCACTTCACCGAGACCGTCCCGGTCCTCGACGACCAGGGCCACCTGACGCCCACCGACGTCGAGCGCGACCTCGAGGTCGACGTCGCGCTGCGCTGGGGCAGCGGCTACGACACGATCACCAGGTCGTTCGTCAACGTGATCGCCACCCCGAAGGGCGGCACCCACGTGCGCGGCTTCGACCGCGCCGTGCTCAAGGTCCTCAACGAGCAGCTCCGCGCGGTGAAGCTGCTCAAGAACGGCGACGAGGACGTCCTCAAGGAGGACGTCCTGGAGGGCCTCACCGCCGTGGTGACGGTCCGCCTGCCCGAGCCGCAGTTCGAGGGCCAGACCAAGGAGGTCCTCGGCACCTCCGCGGCGACGCGCATCGTCTCCCAGGTCGTGCAGCGCGAGCTGCGGGCGATCTTCGAGAACCCGTCGCGCGGGCAGAAGCAGTCGCTGCGCGCCGTCCTGGAGAAGGTGGTCGGCGCGGCCAAGACGCGCATCGCCGCCCGCACCCAGCGCGACAACCAGCGCCGCAAGAACGCCCTGGAGAACTCCGCCCTCCCGGCCAAGCTCGTCGACTGCCGCTCCACCGACGACCGCAGCGAGCTGTTCATCGTCGAGGGCGACTCGGCCCTCGGCACCGCCAAGCTGGCCCGCAACTCCGAGTTCCAGGCGCTGCTGCCCATCCGCGGCAAGATCCTGAACGTGCAGAAGGCGTCCGTCGCCGACATGCTGAAGAACGCCGAGTGCGCCGCGATCATCCAGGTGCTCGGCGCCGGGTCGGGGCGGACGTTCGACGTCGAGGCCGCCCGCTACGGGCGCGTGGTGATCCTCGCCGACGCCGACGTCGACGGCGCGCACATCCGCACGCTGCTGCTCACGCTCTTCCACCGCTACATGCGGCCGATGCTGGAGGCCGGGCGGATCTACTCCGCCGTCCCGCCGCTGCACCGCATCGAGCTGGTCAAGCCGCGCAAGGGGCAGGACAAGTACATCTACACCTACTCCGACGCCGAGCTGCGGCAGCGGCTCGTCGAGCTGGAGCGCAAGGGCCAGCGCTGGAAGGAGCCGATCCAGCGCTACAAGGGCCTCGGTGAGATGGACGCCGACCAGCTGGCCGAGACGACGCTCGACCCCCGGCACCGGGTGCTGCGCCGCGTGCGCATCGAGGACGCCGAGGAGGCGGGCAAGGTGTTCGACCTGCTGATGGGCAGCGAGGTCGCCCCGCGCCGCGCGTTCATCACCGCCGGCGCCACCGAGCTGGACGTGGAGCGCATCGACACCTGATCGGGTTCTCCACCCTGGGGTGGAGAGCGGGAAGTCCAGCCGGGCGGCGATCCGCGCGAGGGCCGTCCCGGCCTACCCTCGGGGCATGAACACGCTGGACTACTTCCTCCCCGCCGCCTTCGGCGGCGCCTCGGTCCTGTACCGGCGGTGGGGGGCGGGCCTCGCGGGCGCGCGCTGGGCGCACGCCGTGCCCATCGTCGCCGTGCCGGTCGGCGCGGCGCCGTGAGGACCACCCGCGTCCTGATCGTCGGCGCCCTGGTGACCTGGGGGCTCATCGCCTACGTCCGCGGGATGCTCAGGGCCGATCCGGCTCCGGCGCTGCACGGCGCCGGCCTGGCACTCGTCGTGCTCAACGTGGTCATGTTCGCCTTGCTGGGGAGCGGCATCTGGCTCGGGCGCAAGAGCGAGACGCGGCACCGGCGTGCGGGCGTGGCCCTTCTGCTGGCGGCCATCGGTTCGGCGCTGGCGCTGTACGCGCTCGCCCCCGACTCCGGCACCGGGTTCTTCTTCTCCATGGCCGGGCTCTGGATGCTGCTGATGTGGCTGCCGATGCCGGGGGGCATCACGGTGAGCGCGCTGACGATCGCCGCGATCGGCGGGCTGGGGGAGGCGTTCGGCTCCGGCGGCGCCGACGTCGGTCAGATGGCGGCGGTCGCGGGCATCACGCTGGGCGCGCTCGCGAGCCGCCGGGGCAAGGCCGCGCAGGAGGCGACCCGCCGCGCGGAGGCGGCCAACGCGGTCCTCGCGGAGCGGTCGCACATCGCGCGGGAGATCCACGACATCCTGGCCCACTCGCTGTCGGCGCAGATCGTCCACCTGGAGGGGGCGCGGCTGCTGCTGGCGCGGGACGGCGACCGCGCCCAGGCCCTGGACCGGGTGGAGCGCGCGCGGAACCTCGCCCGGTCCGGCCTGGAGGAGACGAGGCGGGCCCTGGCCACGCTGCGCGGGGAGATCCCGCAGCCCAAGGAGGTCATCCAGGAGCTCGCCGAGGAGTTCCATGCCAGCACCGGGCGCCCCTGCGACGTGCACGTGACCGGCGCGCCGCGCGAACTGCCGCCGCAGGCCGGGCTCGCGGTCGTCCGGACCGCGCAGGAGGCGCTCACCAACGTCCGCAAGCACGCCCCCGGCGCGCGCGCACACGTCGCCCTGCGGTACCTCGCCGGCAGGGTGGAGCTCGAAGTGACCGATACGGGCGGCACCGAGCCCGTGGAGGAGCCGGACGGCGGCGGCTACGGCCTCGTGGGGATGCGGGAGCGTGCGGAGTTGATCGATGGGACGCTGGTGACCGGACCGGACGGCGAGGGATTCCGCGTGTCCCTCAGCGTGCCGGCCTGACGGGAGGGGCGAGCGGTGAGCGACACGGCGAGGATCCTGGTCGTCGACGACCAGACCGTGGTGCGGGAGGGCCTGGTCCTCCTGCTGGAACTGCTGCCGGGCATCGAGGTCGCGGGGGCGTGCGGCGACGGCGAGCAGGCCGTGGCGATGGTCGCCGAGCTGCGTCCCGACGTCGTCCTGATGGACCTGCGCATGCCGCGGATGGACGGGGTGGAGGCGACCCGCCGGATCAGGGAGGCGCACCCGGACGTCGGGATCGTCGTCCTCACGACCTACGCCGACGACGAGTCGATCTTCGCCGCGCTGCGCGCCGGGGCCCGCGGCTACCTCACCAAGGACGCCGACGCCGACGAGATCGCCCGCGCCGTCGCCGCCGTCCGCGGGGGCGCGTCGCGGCTCGACCCGGCCGTCCAGCGCCGCCTGGTCGAGGCCGTGGCGGCCGGCGAGGCCCCCCGCAGGGCTCCGGGCGGCGGGCTGCCGGACGGCCTGACCAGGCGCGAGGCGGAGGTGCTGGCCCTCATCGCCCGGGGCCGCTCCAACGCCGAGATCGCGGGCGACCTGTTCATCTCCGAGGCGACCGTGAAGACGCACATCAACAACCTGTTCGCGAAGGCGAACCTCCGCGACCGGGCCCAGGCCGTCACCTACGCCTTCAGGCACGGCCTCGGCGGATGATCTTCGGTCAGGGTCCGGCAAGGGCCGGGTCAAGGCCCCCTCGCGCGCGCCCGCGCGGCCCCAGCATGGGACCGTGCTGAGAACCTGCATGATCGCGGACTACCTGCGCCCCTACGCGCAATGGCGGATCAACCGCCCCGACCCCTGCGACGACGGCCGCAACGCCCGCGCCGCGATCGGCCTCATCGACGCGGCCGCCTACGTGAACGAGCTGGACGACAGCGAACGCGTCATCGTGCGCATGGCCATCGCCGGCTGCTTCACCCTGGGCCGCTTCAACCCGGGCGCGGAGGGGGAGAAGGTCGTCCGGTTCTGGCACTACGACGACGCCTCCGGCGGCCCGGCCGACCTTCTGGAGATCCTGGCGGACTGCGCCGAACGCGGCCTGCGGACCACGGTGCCGCATCCCCGCGAGGGCCAGACCGCCCCGGTGTGATCAACCGGGCTCGTTGCCGGGCCTCCACTTGATGCCGCACCCCAGGCTCGGCGTGTGGGGCTCAGGGACGTCCTTTCCGGCCAGGACCAGGTCCAGCGCGGCCCTGAGCGCGGCGCCGTCCGCCTCGACGTCGTTGCTCGGCCTCGCCCCGTCGAACTCGCCCCGGTAGGCGAGCGTGCGCTCTCGGCCGTAGAGGAAGAAGTCGGGCGTGCAGGCGGCCTTGAACGCCTTGGCCGTCTCCTGCGACTCGTCCACCAGGTAGGGGAAGCCGAATCCGGCCCTCTTCGCCTGCTCCCGGAGGTGGTCGGCGCCGTCGTCGGGATAGTTCGAGACGTCGTTGCTGCACACGGCGACCGTGGCCAGCCCCCTGGTCGCGTACTCGGCGGTGAGAGCGCCGATCCCGTCCTCGATCCGCCGCACGTAGGGGCAGTGGTTGGACAGGAACACCACCAGGAGGGCCGCCGCGTCCGGGAAGTCGCCGTCCGATACGAACCCGCCCTCGACGGAGGGGAGCCGGAACGCGGGGACGGGGGAGCCGAGCGGAACCATGAACGATGCGATGGCCATGCTCCCATCATCTCCCATCGGTAACCAAGCGATCGCTTGCTAGGCTTCGGGCATGCCCTCCCAGGACCACATGAAGCAGGCGCTCCAGACCTACGTCGACGCCTTGAACGCCGGCGACGCGGTGACCGTTTCCGGCCTCTACGCCGACGACGCCGTCATCGAGGACCCGGTCGGCCACCCCCCGATCAGCGGCCGGGCCGCCATCGAGGAGTTCTACGCCAACGCCATCGCCGGCGGCGCCAAGCTCACCCTCGACGCCCCCGTCCGCGGCTCCCACGGCGACCGCGCCGCCATGGCCTTCACCGTCGACGTCCCCGGCCTGCGCGTCCACGCCATCGACGTCATGACCTTCAACGCCGAAGGCAAGATCGTCCGGATGGAGGCCCACTGGGGCCCCGACGACATCGAGACCTGACGGCCTGAGGAGGCATCGCCGCGTCTCTGCCGATGGGGGGATCGGCCTTGTCGCCATCGGTGCGTCCGTCGATGAAGGTCCGGGAGCCGTGTTCGGCGCCGTGCCTTCTGTCGCCGTGCCTTCTGATGCCGTGCCGGGCGGACCGGTGACCTCAAGGACATGGAGTGCGACTGGCCGGATCCGGCCGCGCGCTTTCTGTAACTAATCGCTCACTGCAGGTGAGAGTCGGAAGACACGGGTCAGGTCCACTCTCAATCCCGGTATGTGCACACTCCGTAATCAAGTGAGTCTCTGTGGCATCTAGCAGCCGAGCGTGACGTAGTGAACACTCCTTGTGTTCAGTCCCTTGGCTCACCTGCCACCGCTCACGCCTCAGACACACCCTGCGTCTCGGGGTGCGCGTGGGCACCGGCGGTGGGGAGCCGCCGTCGAAGGAGAACATATGCCGTCGATCAAGACCACAGCTCTGGCCCTGGCCGCGACCGCCACGGTGACCGGCCTGGTCACCGCCGGAGTCGCCAGCGCCCAGACCCCCGCCCAGACCCCCGCCAAGCCCGCCGCGGCCCGGGCCGCCGCCGTTCCGCCGGGCTATCAGATCGTCGCCCTGCCGAACGCCAACGTCCCCAACTTCCAGCGGCGGGTCGTCGTCTGCCCGGGCACCAAGCACGTCCTCGGCGGCGGCGGGGAGGCGCGCGGCAACGGCGCCATCCTGGTGGGCTCCTTCCCCACCGACGACGGTCGCGGCTGGATCGCGCTCGGCCGCCAGATCGGCTACAACGACGTCGGCATCAGCGTCTACGCGATCTGCGCCGACTGACGTCGACCCCTTCCGCCGATCCCGGCCGTCTCCGCGACGCCGGGCGGTGAGGGGCAGAGGCCCCGGGCGATCGCCCGGGGCCTCTCGCGTCATTCCTCTTCGGGGGGCGCCTCTTCGGGGGCCGGGCCGATGGGGCCGCTGACGGCGGTCAGCGGCGTGTCCAGCGGCTCGCCGGAGCCGTCCCTGCGGCCCAGGGTGACGTTGAGCGTCGCCGGCCTGCCGCCCGCGCCCGCCGCCCGCAGGGGCGTCAGGGCCGCCCAGGCCTGGAGCAGCACGTCCTCGCCCTTGAGGAAGCGGTGGGCGCGGACACCGCCGGTGGCGCGGCCCTTGGACGGGAAGTCGGCGAAGTCGGCGAGCTTGATCCCGCCGGTCTGGGTGCCGGGCAGCGCCGAGGACGAGCCGGAGACCGTGATGACGCGGGCCTCGCGGGACGGGTCGAGGGCGCCGAACCACAGGACGCTCGCGCCGGAGCCGAGCTTGATGCCCGCCATGCCGCCGGCGGCCCGGCCCTGCGGACGGACGATGGACGCGGGGAAGTGCAGGAGCTGGGCGTCGGTGCTGATGAAGACCAGGTGCTGCTCTTCGGACGTCAGCTGGACGGCGCCGACCACGCGGTCGCCGTCCTTGAGGCCGATGACCTCGAACTCGTCGCGGTTGGCGGGGAAGTCGGGGACCACCCGTTTGACCACGCCCTGGGCGGTGCCGAGCGCCAGGCCGCCGCCTTCCTCTCCGACGGAGGCGATGCCCACGACCTTCTCGTCGGGCTCCAGATCGACGTACTCGGTGACCGGCGCCCCGCCCGCCAGGGACGGGGGCGTCGCGGACGGCGGCAGCGTCGGCAGGTCGAGGACGTCGATGCGGATCATCCGGCCGAGGGACGTCACCGCGCCGACCTGCCCGCGGGCCGTGGCGGGCACGACCGAGGCCAGCACGTCGTGCGCGGCGCGGGGGCCGCTGTCGGGCAGGGGCGAGGCGTCGTGCGTGCGGGCCATCAGGCCGGTGGCGGACAGCAGCACCGTGCACGGGTCGTCGGCCACCTCCAGCGGAACGGCCTCCGCGGCGGTGTGGCCCGAGGACTCCAGCAGGATGGTGCGGCGCGGGGTGGCGAACTCCTTGACGACCTCGCCCATCTCCTTGGAGACGACGCCGCGCAGCTTGCGCTCCGAGTCGAGGATCGCGGTCAGCTTGGCGATCTCCTTGGCGAGCTGCTCCTTCTCCTTCTCCAGCTCCAGCCGGTCGAAGCGGGTGAGGCGGCGCAGCGGGGTGTCGAGGATGTACTGCGCCTGGATCTCCGACAGCTCGAAGATCTGCATGAGGCGCTGCTTGGCCTGGGCGGCGTCGTCGCTCTGCCGGATGACCTGGATGACCTCGTCGATGTTCAGCAGGGCGACGAGCAGGCCCTCCACCAGGTGCAGGCGGTCCTCGCGCTTCCGGCGCCGGAACAGGGAGCGCCGGCGGACGACGTCGATGCGGTGGTCGATGTAGACCTGGAGCAGGTCGCGCAGGCCGAGCGTGCGGGGCTGGCCGTCGACCAGGGCGACGTTGTTGATGCCGAACGTCTCCTCCATCGGCGTCAGCCGGTAGAGGTCGGCGAGGACGGCCTCGGGGTTGAAGCCGTTCTTGATCTCGATGACCAGGCGGAGGCCGACGGTGCGGTCGGTGAGGTCCTTCAGGTCGGCGATGCCCTGGATCTTCTTGGCGTTGACCAGTTCCTTGATCTTGGCCTTCACCCGCTCGGGGCCGACGGCGTAGGGCAGCTCGCTGACGATGATGCCCTTGCGGCGGGGCGTGACGTTCTCGATGGAGACCGTGGCGCGGGTGCGGAACGTCCCCCGGCCGCGCTCGTAGGCGTCGCGGATGCCGTCCAGCCCGACGATCTTGCCCCCGGTGGGCAGGTCGGGGCCGGGCACGAAGCGCATCAGCTCTTCCAGCGTGGCGTCCGGGTGGTCGATCAGGTGCCGGGCCGCGGCGACGACCTCGCCGAGGTTGTGCGGCGCCATGTTCGTGGCCATCCCGACCGCGATGCCGGACGCGCCGTTGACCAGCAGGTTCGGGAACGCGGCGGGCAGCACCTCCGGCTCCTGCTCCTGCCCGTCGTAGTTGGGCCGGAACTCGACGGTGTCCTCGTCGATGGAGGCGACCATCAGCATCGCCTCGCGGGACAGGCGCGCCTCGGTGTACCGCATGGCGGCGGGCATGTCGTCGCCGCCGAGCGATCCGAAGTTGCCGTGCCCGTCCACGAGCGGCATCCGCATCGCCCAGGGCTGCGCCATCCGCACCATCGCGTCGTAGATGGCGCTGTCGCCGTGCGGGTGCAGCTTGCCCATGACCTCGCCGACGACGCGGGCGCACTTGACGTGCCCGCGGTCGGGGCGCAGCCCCATCTCGTTCATCGAGTACAGGATCCGCCGCTGGACGGGCTTCATGCCGTCGCGCGCGTCGGGAAGCGCCCGCTGGTAGATGACCGAGTAGGCGTATTCGAGGAAGCTGCCGCGCATCTCGTCGGAGACGTCGACGTCGACGATGTTCTCCTCGAAGTCCGGCGGAGGTGGAGGGGCTTGGGATCCGCGTCGTGCCATGCCCCACATTGTGGCCGGTCCCGGGGACATCTTTCGCCCGCTCCACCGGGTGATCCGGCCGAGTCGGCGGATCGATCCCGTTTCGTCACCTCCGCGGACCTGGCAGATTGGGCGGGAACCGTTCCGGTTTCCCCGGGGGAAGTTCGTCGAGCAGGTGGAGGTTTCGTTGAGCGGGCTGGCCGACTTCCAGAACTCGATCTATCTGCAGGGGCTCGGAGACGTCCTGCCGGCGCTGCCCACGGACCTGACGAGGCTGGAGGGCCTCGCCGAGCGGTCGCTGTCGGCGCGGGCGTTCGGCTACGTGGCCGGGTCGGCGGGCAGCGAGGCGACCGCGCGGGCCAACCGCGCCGCGTTCGACCGGTGGCGGATCGTCCCGCGCATGCTGCGGGACGTCGCCGAGCGCGACCTGTCGGTGACCGTGCTGGGCACCCCGATGCCGTCGCCGGTCCTGCTCGGCCCCATCGGCGTGCAGTCGATCCTCCATCCGGACGGCGAGCTGGCGGTCGCGCGGGCGGCCGCGGCCGAGGGACTGACGATGGTGCTGAGCACCGCGTCCTCGTTCGGCATCGAGGAGGTCGCGGAGGCGAACGGGGACGGGCCGCGCTGGTACCAGCTGTACTGGCCGAAGGACCGGGAGCTCGCCGTCAGCTTCCTGGAGCGGGCGAAGTCGGCCGGGTACACCGCCCTGGTCGTCACGCTCGACACGTTCACGCTGGCGTGGCGCCCGCGCGACCTGGACCAGGCCTACCTGCCGTTCCTGCGCGGGATCGGCGTCGCGAACTACTTCAGCGACCCGGTCTTCCAGAAGGCCGTCGGCGGGCCCGTGACGGAGGCCAACCGCGACATGGCCCTCCTGCACTGGGTGGCCAACTTCGGCAATCCGAGCCTGACCTGGGACGACCTGATCTTCCTGCGCGACCACTGGGACGGGCCCATCGCGCTCAAGGGCATCCAGCATCCCGACGACGCCCGCCAGGCCGTGGACGCGGGGATGGACGCCGTCGTCGTCTCCAACCACGGCGGGCGCCAGGTGGACGGCGCGGTCGCGTCGCTGGACGCGCTCCCCGGCGTGGTCGAGGCCGTCCGCGATCAGGCGACGGTCCTGTTCGACAGCGGTATCCGGACCGGGGCCGACATCGTCAAGGCGCTCGCCCTGGGCGCCGAGGCCGTCCTGGTCGCGCGGCCGTACGCCTACGGGCTGGCACTGGGCGGCCAGGCGGGCGTCCAGCACGTCCTGCGCTGCCTCCAGGCCGAACTGGAGCTCACGATGGCGCTTTCCGGCGTCAAACGTCCGGACGAACTGCACCCGGAGGTTCTCGTACGCGCCTAGCCCGCGCGAAGAGCGCCCGGATCCCGGCCACCGCGGTATCGATCTCCGCGAGGGCGGCCTCCTCTGTGTCGAGGGTGCGGAGGCGGTCGCGGATCTCGCGCAGATGGTCGACCACGTCGGCGTCGTGCGGCCGTCGCCGGGTGATGGCCCGGTGCGCCCTCAGCGGCGGGTAGATCTTGTCCAGTTCCGCGACGGAACGCTCGAACCTGCTCAGCGCCCCGGGCCCGCCGCTGAGAGCCTGGGGGAGGACGGCCAGCGCCGTGGCCCCGCGGTGCCGCAGGACGTCCCTGGTCCGGAAGGGCAGCACGAACCAGGCCGATGCGACTCCGATGACCCCTCCGGCGAGGATGGCCTCCAGCCGGATCCAGAGCAGGGGCATCGCGGGCTCGCCGAAGTACCCGTACAGCAGGGACAGGGCCGCGGTGATCCCTCCGGCCCAGTACGCGTAGTTCATGGGCCGCAGCCAGACCGCTGCACCGAGCACCACGAAGATGAGCGCGACGGCGCCCGGGTCCCCTGGAGCGAACCTCCCGGCCACGAGAGCGGCCAGAAGGGTGCCGCCGGTGGCACCGAGCGCCCGCAGGATGCCTTTGTAGACGGCGTCTCCCTGTCCGCGGGCACCGTTGCACACGATGAACGCGGTGAGGACGACCCAAGACCAGTGGTCGGGAAAGAGGAGGTGGCCCGCACAGAACGCGGAGCCCAGGGCGACCGCCATCTGGGCGGCCATCCGTCCACTGGCACGGCTCCGCTGCTCCGGCTCACTTGCCGGGGTGGGGCCGACCGCGGTCACGCGTTCGGCGAGCAGTTGGGACGCCGTGACCCAGAACCAAGCGATCAGCGCCATCGCCGGCGCCCACGCGAGGTGCCCCGGTGCTCCCGTGCGAGGGAGGACGAGAAGGGAGATCGCGGGAAGCGTCATCAGCGTGCCGGCCCGAGCGGGACCGCGCCCGAACCGGCGGATCCAGACGGCGGCCGTGATGAGGAGTACGAACGCGGCGTCGCCCGCCATGGGACGGCTGGACATCAGCATCCCCAGGCCGACCGCGGCGAGGGCGACGGAAGGCAGTACGACGCAGGCGGTGAGCCGGTCGGCCAGAAGCGCGCCCCGCTGGGCTCCCGCGAGCGTCACGGACAGGGTGACCGCCTGCATGACGGCGTCGGCGCCGAGATGGGCGAGCCGGTCCAGCACCAGCGCCGAACCGAAGGCCGCGATCACGGCCGCCATCGTGACCGCGGCCGGCGGCGCCGACCGGGGCCGCACTCCGGCGAGAGTCATGACCACCTCCCCTAATTGGTAAGTGATATCTTAGTATTATGGAGAGCGTCCCCACGGAGGCGGTGGCGGAGATCCGCCACGGGATCATGCGGATGTCGCGCCGGATGCGCGCGGCGAGGTCGCCCGAGGCGCTGAGCTCGAACAAGCTCACGGTGCTCGGCCGCCTGTACCGGAAGGGGCCCGGCACGGCGGGGGAGCTCGCCGAGGCGGAAGGGCAGCGTCCCCAGTCGTTGACGCGCGTGTTCGCCGAGCTGGAGGCCGAGGGGCTGATCTCCCGGGCGCGCGCCGACCGGGACAGGCGGCAGGTCGTGCTGGCCATCACCGAGCAGGGCGCCGAGGCCCTCCGGCGCGACATCGCCGAGCGCGACGCCTGGCTCGCCGGAGTCCTCGCCGGGCTGTCGGAGACCGAGCTCGACGTGCTGCGCGTCGCCGCCAGGCTCATGGATCGCCTTCCGTGATAGTTCGCGGTTACGTAATGATTTTGCGGGTAGGGAGACGCGCATGCGCTGGCCCGATCACGCCATCTGGTGGCACGCCTATCCCCTCGGCTTCGTCGGCGCCGAACGCGAGGCCGCCGAACGCGGGGGCGCCGCCCCGGAACCGCGGCTCGGCCGGATCGCCGGCTGGCTCGACCATCTCGTCGGCCTCGGCTGCAACGGCCTCGCGCTCGGCCCGGTGTTCGCGTCCGAGACGCACGGCTACGACACCGTCGACCACTACCGGGTCGATCCCCGGCTCGGCGGCGAGGACGACCTGCGGCGGCTGATCGACGAGGCGTCCGGCAAGGGCGTCCGCGTGCTGCTCGACGGCGTCTTCAACCACGTCGGGCGCGGGTTCCCCCCGTTCGCGGATGTCGCCGCCAAGGGCGACGCCTCCGCGTACAGGAAGTGGTTCCATGCCGACCTGCGCACGTTCGAGGGCCACGATCGGCTCGTGACCCTGAACCACGCCGAACCCGAGGTCGCCGACTACGTCACCGACGTCATGACCCACTGGCTGGAGCGCGGCATAGACGGATGGCGCCTCGACGCCGCCTACGCCGTCCCGGCGGACTTCTGGCGGACGGTCACAGACCGCGTCCGCGCGCGCTTCCCCGATGCCTGGCTCGTCGGCGAGGTCATCCACGGCGACTACGCGGGCCTTGTGGAACGGACCGGGTTCGACTCCGTCACTCAGTACGAGTTGTGGAAGGCCATCTGGAGCTCACTGAACGACCGGAACTTCTTCGAGCTCGCCCATGCGCTGGACCGCCACAACGGGATGCTGGCGACGTTCGCCCCGCAGACCTTCCTCGGCAACCACGACGTGACCCGCATCGCCACCCGGCTGACCGAACGGCGCGATCTGGCCCACGCGCTCGTGATCCTGATGACCGTCGGCGGCGTCCCGTCCATCTACGCCGGTGACGAGTTCGCCTTCGAAGGCGTCAAGGAGGAGCGCGAGGGCGGGGACGACGCCATACGGCCCCCGTTCCCCCTCCGGCCCGGCGACGTCCCCGGCCACGGCGGCGCCCACCACCGCCTCCACCAGGACCTGATCGGCGTGAGACGGCGCCATCCTTGGCTCGTCCGGGCACGGACCACGGCGGCCACCTTGACCAACACGGCCTTCTCCTACACCGTGGAGGACGGTCCGGAGCGGCTGGGCGTCGTGCTGAACGCGGGCGACGAGCCCGCGAAGGTGTCCCTGCCCGCCGCCGGCTGGACGTGCGTGGCGGGTGACGCGGCCTTCACCGGGGACGGCGCCGTCGTCCCGCCCTCCGGCTGGGCGATCGCCGAACCATGACATCCGTCATGGGCCGCCCCTGAGAACTTCATGATCGTTTCCTGACGTCCGTGACTGCACGCCCGCGCCGCCGCCGGACAGCATGGAGGCCATGAAGGCACCTGTGATCGAGGTACGCGACCTGGACCTGAACGAGGCCGTGCGCAACGTCTCGTTCACCGTGGCGCGGGGAGAGGTCTACGCGCTGCTGGGCCGCTACGGCTCCGGCAAGACGGCCCTGCTGGAGATCCTCGCGGGCCTGCGGCGGCCCACCGGCGGAACCGTCCGGCTCCGCGGCGCCGACCCCTACACCGACCGGGACACCGCGCGCGCCGCCGCCGTCTGGCGCGACGGCGGCCTCTTCCCGGGGCTGACCGTCGCCGAGGTGGTCGACGCCTGGCGGCGCTGGACCCTCGACCCGCTCACCCGGGACGAGGCGCTGCGCCTGGTCGGCCTCAGCCGCCTCGCCGACGTGCCGTTCGAGCGGCTGACCGCGGGACGGCGCCGCATGCTCGACCTCGCGCTGGCCCTGGTCGGACGGTCGGACGTGCTCGTCCTCGACGAGCCCACCGCGGGGCTCGACGCCGCCGCAGCGCGCGAGGTGTGGTCGGTCCTGGCGGGGCTGGCCGCGGACGGGGCCGCCGTGGTGGTCGCGACCCGCGACCCGGGCGAGGCGTGCCGCGCCGACCGGGTCGGGATCCTGGACGAGGGCCGCCTGGTCACCGGACGGGACGCCGCCCACCTCCGCGCCGCCTGAGCCCCCGCGCCCCCCTTGACGGCCGCATACGCTGGGCGCGTGCAGCCCCGGATCCCCCGTCCCACCGTCATCGCCGCGATCATCGTGGGGATGACGGTGCTGACGCTGGCCGGGTCCCTGCTGCAGGCGCTCTGGTACGAGGCGGTCGACCGGCGGGACGTCGGACGCCTGCTCCTGGCCCTCGCCGGGACCGGCGCCGCCTTCGCCCTCTACGCCCGCCTCCTGTGGCAGAACCTGATGCGCCGCACCGCCCCGGCGCACAGGCTCGGGCTCGCCGCGGTCGCTGCGGTCTGCTGGGCGCTGCCCCCGCTGCTCGGCACCGGCCAGGGCTGGGGCAACGCCCTCCTGGTCCCCGCCGGGCTGATCGCCGTCGTGCTCCCGGTGCGCGAGGCGGTCGCCGTGATCGCGGCGGCGACCGTTCTGACCCCCCTCTACGGCGTGCTCCTCGGGCTTCCCGCGCTGACCGTCCTGTACGAGACGGCGGCCGTGCCGCTCGCCGCCTTCTCCGGATACGTCACGGTCTGGCTGTTCCACGTCGTGCAGGAGCTCCGGGAGGCGCGCGCCGAGCTGGCCCGGTCCGCGGTGGGGGAGGAGCGCCTCCGGTTCGCCCGCGACCTGCACGACGTCCTCGGCCACAGCCTCCAGGCCGTCGCGCTGCGCGCCGAGGTGGCCGAACGGTTCGTCGAACGCGACGACGGCCGCGTCCGCAAGGAGCTGACCGAGATCCAGACGATGGCGCGGGACGCGGTGCGGGACGTGCGCGAGGTCGTCCGCGGCTACCGCGCCACGTCTCTGCGCACCGAGCTTGACGGCATGTCCGCCGTCCTGCGCGCCGCCGGGATCCGCTGCGAGCGCCCCGAGGTGTCCCCGGAGCTGCCCGCCCACGTCCACGAGCCGCTCGGCTGGGTCGCCCGCGAGGCCGCCACCAACGTCCTGCGGCACTCCAGCGCCACCTGGTGCCGGATCACCGTCCGGGCCGGCCGCGACCGCGTCCAGCTGGAGATCGTCAACGACGGCGCCGCGCGCCGCGCCGCCGGGGACGCCGGCAGCGGCCTGGCCGGGCTCGCCGAACGGATCACGGCCGCCGGCGGCCGCTTCCGGGCGGGCCCCGAGGGCGACGGGACGTTCCGGGTGACGGCCGCCGTCCCCGCGAAGGGAGACGCATGATCCGCGTGCTGCTGGCCGACGACCACCTCCTGATCAGGGAGGCGCTCGTCCTGCTCCTGGAGACCGAGGACGGCATCGAGGTCGCCGCCGACGTCGGGCGCGGCGACGAGGCCGTCGAGCGCGCCCTCGCCCTCAGGCCCGACGTCGCCGTCCTCGACATCGACATGCCCGGCCTGGACGGCCTCGCCGCGGCCGAGCGCCTGGCCCGCGAGCTGCCCGCCTGCCGCCTGGTGATCGTGACCGCGCACGGCCGCCCCGGCAACCTGCGCCGCGCCATGGCCGCCGGCGTCCGCGGCTTCCTCGGCAAGGACGCCCCCGGCCGCCGCCTCGCGGAGGTCATCCGGCAGGTCGCGGACGGCGCCCGCTACATCGACCCCCAGCTCGCGGCCGACGCCCTCGCCGCCGAGGAGTGCCCCCTCACCCCGCGCGAACTCGACACCCTCCGCGCCGCCGCCGACGGCGCCCCCGTCTCCCGCATCGCGCGCACCCTGGGCCTCTCCGAGGGCACCGTCCGCAACTACCTCTCCGCCGCCGTCACCAAACTCGGCACCGACAACCGCCACACCGCCGCCCGCACCGCAAAAGATCTCGGATGGTTGTAGCGCCCCGTTCAGCGCCGGGCGAGGACCAGGGAGCCTCGTTTCGTCACCGGGAGGGGGGTGTTCAGGTGGGTGGCCGCCTCGGTGGCCTGGGGGCGGGGAACCTGGCGGGCGATCAGGTAGTCGCGGACGGCGGCCTCGTCGGGGAGGGTGATCAGCGGGGCGTCCCAGCGTTCCACCTCGACCTCGCCGAAGACCTCGCCGACGCGGGCCGGGGCCTCCTCGGCGTCGAACGTGGTCGGCTCGGGGCGCCACACCGGCGACAGTTCGGGGCTGTCGGTCCGGCAGATCGCGGTGACCAGCAGGAGGCCGCCCGGGGCGAGGACGCGGCGGGCCTCGCGCAGCGCCCGGCCGGGGTCGTCCAGCTGGGGGAGCAGGTTCACGGCGACGGCGGCGTCGAACGTCCCGTCCCGGAACGGCAGGCGCAGCGCGTCGGCCCGCAGGCGCGGCGCCGGGTGGGCGGCCACGAGGTCGGCGGAGGCGTCCAGCCCGACGAGCCGGAACGGCGGCGGGTGGGGGAGGGCGTCGCTGAGGGCGCCCTCCCCGCAGCCGATGTCCAGGACGCGGGACGCGCCCGAGCCCAGCAGCTTGGAGGCGATGTGGTCGTGCAGGCTCCGCGCCCCGATCAGGTACTTCCTGATGACCCTGGCGGCTAGGCGGAAGCGTTCGGGGC
>NZ_JBFARL010000097.1:0-30175 GCF_040674655.1 Actinomadura sp. NPDC049753
CGCTGACCGCGCGGGCCGGGCAGCGCGTCGGGTCGCTGAGCGGGGGCGAGCGCAAGCGGGCCAGCATCGCGGTCGAGATGCTGACGCGGCCCCGCGTGTTCTTCCTGGACGAGCCCACCTCCGGCCTCGACCCGGCGACCTCGGCCGACCTGATGCGGCTGCTGCGCGGGCTCGCGGACTCGGGGACCACGGTGGTGATCACCACGCACCATCCGCCGGACGTCCTGGCGTGCGACCGGGTGGCCGTCCTCGCCCAGGACGGGCGGCTGGCCTTCTACGGCGAACCGGATGAGGCGCGAGAGCGGTTCCGGGCGGACCGGATCGAGGACATCTATCTGCGGCTGGCCGAAGGGGAGGCGCACGAGTGGACGGGCCGGTTCGGCGCGCGGAGCCGCGGCGAGCCCCCGGTCCCGGCGGCGGGCCCGGAGGCCGGCCCGGCGATCACCGCGTTCCGGCAGTGGGCTCTGCTCACCCGGCGCAACCTGGACCTGCTCACCCGCAACCGGCTCACGCTCGCGGTGCTGCTCGGGTCGCCGCTCATGGTGCTGGCGATGTTCGCGGTCCTGTTCCGGCCGGGGGCCTTCTCGCCGGAGTCTCCGAGCCCCGCCGCGACGGTGATGATCCTTTTCTGGATCGCCTTCGGGGGGTTCTTCTTCGGCCTGACCTACGGGCTGCCGCAGATCTGCAGCGAGCTGCCGGTCCTGCGGCGGGAGCGGCTCACCGGGCTGCGGATCGCGCCTTACGTGCTGGCGAAGGCGACCGTCCTGCTGCCGCTGCTGGCCGTGGTGGACGCGCTGATGCTCGGCGTCCTGCGGGTCCTGGACCGGCTGCCCGCGTCGGGGTGGGGGACGTACGGGGAGCTGTTCGTCACGCTGCTGCTGTGCTCGCTGGCGGCGCTGGCGCTGGGCCTGCTCGTGTCGGCGGCCGTCACCGACCCGACCCAGGCCACGATGGCGCTGCCGATGCTCTGCTTCCCGCAGGTGCTGTTCGTGGGCGCGATCCTGCCCGTCCCTGTGATGGCGGCGCCCGGACGGTGGCTGAGCTGCGCCATGTCCAACCGGTGGGCCTTCGAGGGCCTCGGGCACAGCCTCGGGGTGGAGCGGCTCTGGGCGAGCGGGCGCTCGCCGCTGGGGCCGCCCCTGCTCGCCTCCTACGGTGACACGTTCTCGCGGTCGCCGGCCGTGGACTGGGCACTGCTGGGCGGGTTCACGGCGCTGTTCCTGGCGGGAGCCTGCCTGGTTCTCACCCGGAGGACATAAGACACCTTCCCCATAGGCCATTTAAGGACACCGCGGCGCTCTTGCATCACCTCCGGCCCGTCCCTGACCGTTTAATGAGGAATGCGGCTTTTGCACACGGGGGTGCATTTTGAGTGCTTCGTCCGGTTATGACGTCGAGCTCATGCCCGGCTACGCGGAGACGCGGCCGCTGGACGAGCTGCGGGCCGCCGAGTACGCCTACCTGGACGAGCAGACGTACCTGGACTACACCGGCTCGGGCGTCGCCGCCGCCGCGCAGATCCGCGCGCACGCCGAGCGCCTCGCGGGGCGCTGCTACGGCAACCCGCACTCGGAGAACCCCACCTCCAGCGCCTCCACCGCCCTCGTCGAGCGGGCACGGCGGGCGGTCCTGGCGTTCTTCAACGCCTCCCCCGAGGAGTACGCGGTGGTGTTCACGCAGAACGCCACCGGCGCGTGCCGCCTCGTCGGGGAGGCCTATCCGTTCGAGCGGGGCGGGCGGCTCGTCCTCACCGGCGACAACCACAACTCGGTGAACGGGATCAGGGAGTTCGCGAGGGCGCGCGGCGCCGAGGTCGCCCACGTGCCCGTCCGCGGGCCCGACCTGCGGGTCCGCGAGGCCGACCTCGCCGCGGCGCTGGGCGGCGCCGGCGGCCTGCTGGCCTTTCCCGCGCAGAGCAACTTCAGCGGCGTCCGGCACCCGCTGAGCTGGGTCGACCTCGCCCACGCGCACGGCTACGACGTGCTGCTGGACGCGGCCGCCTTCGCGCCCGCCGGCCGCCTCGACCTGAGCCGGGTCCGGCCCGACTTCGTCCCCGTGAGCTGGTACAAGGTGTTCGGGTACCCGACCGGCGTGGGGAGCCTGGTCGCCCGCCGGGACGCGCTGGCCCGGCTGCGCCGCCCCTGGTTCGCCGGCGGGACCATCCAGGCGGTCAGCGCGCTCGGCGGCTGGCACGTGCTCGCGCCCGACGAGACCGCGTTCGAGGACGGCACCCTGAACTTCCTGTCCATCCCCGACGTGGAGTTCGGCATCCGCTGGATCGGCGGCATCGGCATGGACCTCGTCGAGCGCCGCGTGGGGTGCCTGACGTCGCTGCTCCTTCGCCGCCTCGCGGACCTGCGCCACGCCGACGGCTCCCCCCTGGTCCGGGTGTACGGGCCGGAGGGCGCCGGCGGGCGCGGCGGCACCGTCGCGTTCAACGTGCTCGACCGCCGCGGCGCGGTCGTGGACGAGCGGATCGTGGCCCGCGACACCGCCGCCGCGGGCATCTCGATCCGGACCGGCTGCTTCTGCAACCCCGGCGCGGGCGAGGGCGCCTTCGAGATCTCCGAGCATGCCCTGCGCCGGACCGCCCGCCTGCGGATGCGGACGCTCGACGACTACCTGGGCGTGCTCGGGCTGCCGAGCGGCGGCGCGGTCAGGGCGTCCCTCGGCCTCGTGTCGAACGTCGCCGACGTGGAGCACCTCATCGCGTTCCTCGGCGCGCGCTACGCCGACCGGGAACCCGACCGGACCGGCCTCAGGCCCCGCGAGCGCTGCTGAGGACGCTCAGGAGCCCGCGCGCTCGACGACGGCGGCCCACTCCGCCAGCAGCGCCTGGGCGGTGTCGGCGTCCGGCCCCTCGGCCCACAGGTGCGTCACCGCCTCCGCGGGATCGGGCAGCACGAGGACCCAGCGGCCGTCGCCCTCCACCACGCGCACGCCGTCGGTGGTGTCGAGCGTCCGGTTCCCCGCCGCCTCCACGACGTGGCGCATGACGCTGCCCTTGGCCGCCCACGGCGTCGGGACGGAGCGGCGCAGCAGGTGCGCGTCGGGGATGCGGCGGTCGATCTGCGACAGCGTCAGCCGCGTCCGCGCGACCAGGCCGACCAGCCGGACGAACGCCGCGATCCCGTCCACGGTGCCGCTGAACTCGGGCATCAGGAACCCGCCGCGCCCGTCCCCCGCGAAGACCACGCTCGGCTGCGCGGCCGCCTTGGTCAGCACGTCCTGGGACGTGGAGGTCCACTCGACCTGCACGCCGTGGAACCGGCACACCTGCTCGGCGACCCGCGTCGTCGTCACCGGCAGCGCCACCTTGCCGCCCCGCCGCTCGGCCGCGACGAGGTCCAGCATCACCAGCAGGGCCCGGTCGTCGCCGACCAGCTCGCCGTTCTCGTCCACCAGGGAGATCCGCTCCCCCACCGGGTCGAACCGGACGCCGAACGCGGCCCGCGACGAGGACACCAGCTCCCCGAGCCGCTCCAGGTCGCGCATCCGCTCGGCGAGCGTCTCGGTCGGGTTGGCCTCGTCCAGCCCGGCGTTGCGGGTGAGGACCTCCACGCCGACCTTGCCGAGCAGGTTCGGCAGCACCAGCGAGGCCACCCCGCCCGCGCAGTCCAGGACGATCTTCAGTCCGGCCTCGCGGACGCCGCGGATGTCGACGCGGCGCAGCAGGTCGCGGGTGTAGGTCTCCACGACGCGCGGAGGGTAGGTCAGCTCGGCGATCTCGCCGGGGAACGCGCGGCGGTACTCCTGCCGCCCGAAGACGCGCTCCAGCTTGCGCTGCGCGCCCTGGGACAGGTCGGCGCCGTCCGCGTCCAGGAACAGGATGTCGACGCCCTGCGGGTCGCCGAGCGTGGTGCGGATGTAGATCCCGCCGACGCTGTCCTCGCGGCCGGTCTCGAAGCGCGCGACCGTCAGCGGCGTCGCCTCCAGGTCCTGGACGTTGATGGCGCTGGCGGTCAGGGCGCTGTTCACCGCGCGTTTCAGGGTGCGGGCCGCGCGGGAGACGTCCCGTCCGGTGACGACGGTCGTGCCCTTCTTCAGCGTCGTCGCGTAGGCGGAGGCGAGCCGCACCGCCAGCTCGGGGGTGATCTCCACGTTGACGAGGCCGGAGACCCCCCGCGGCCCGAACAGGTTGCGCTGCCCCCGCGACTCCCAGATCACGCTGGTGTTGACGACGGCGCCGGCCTCGATGGTCTTGAACGGGTACACCTTCACGCCGCTGGACACGTACGCCTCGGCCTCGATGACGCACTCGTCCCCGATGACGGCGCCCTCCTCCACGCGGGCGCCCGCCATGATGTCGGTGTTCTTCCCGACCACGCAGCCCCGCAGGTTCGTGGACGGCGCGACGAACACGTTGTCGTGGACGATCGCGCGGTGCAGGAAGGCGCCCTCCTTGACGACGACGTTGCTGCCGAGCACGGTGAACTCGCGCAGCTCGACGCCCGCCTCGACCTTCGCGTAGTCGCCGATGTAGAGCGGCCCCTTGAGGACGGCCTCGGCGTCCACCTCCGCGCCTTCGGCGACCCACACGCCCGGCGACATCTCGAAGCCGTCGAGCTCGATGCCGACCTGCCCGGAGAGCATGTCCGCCTGCGCCTTCAGGTAGCTCTCGTGGGTGCCGACGTCCTCCCAGTAGCAGTCGGCCACGTACCCGAACAGGCGGGCGCCCTCGGCGAGCAGCTTCGGGAAGACGTCCCCGGACCAGTCGACCGGCTCGCCCTCCGCGACGTGCTCCAGGACCTCCGGCTCCATCACGTAGATGCCGGTGTTGACGGTGTCGGAGAACACCTGGCCCCAGGTGGGCTTCTCCAGGAACCGCTGCACGCGTCCCGCGTCGTCCACGATGATGATCCCGAACTCCAGGGGGTTCGGGACGCGCTTGAGGCCGATGGTGACGAGCGCGTCGTTCTGCTCGTGGAACCGCACCATGTCGGTCAGGTCGATGTCGGTGAGCGCGTCCCCGGAGATCACCAGGAAGCGGTCGTCGCGCAGCGCCTCCTCCGCGTTCTTGACGCTGCCGGCGGTGCCGAGCGGGACCTCCTCGGTCGCGTAGCTCAGCGACATGCCGAGCTCCTCGCCGTCGCCGAAGTAGTTGCGGATCAGCGCGGCCAGGAACTGGACGGTGACGACGGTCTCGCCGAACCCGTGCCTCTTCAGCAGCCGCAGCACGTGCTCCATGATCGGCCGGTTGACGAGCGGCAGCAGGGGCTTCGGCTGGTTGGCGGTCATCGGACGCAGCCGCGTCCCCTCGCCTCCCGCCATCACGACGGCCTTCATCGGGAGGTCTCAGCTCCCTTCTGGCCGCCGGCCGGCGGTTCCGCGCCCGGCCCCTCGGCGGCCCCCGGACCGGCCGCCCCGGACGCGCCGCCCGGCCCGGAGGCCGGGGGCGGGGCGCCGCGGCCGGCCAGCACCAGCTGCCGCGTCTGCACCCAGTAGAGGACGGCCGCCCACCAGTACAGGGCCGTCCCCCAGACGGCGAAGGCCCATCCGACGACCCGCGCCGCGGTGCCCGCGGCGCCGCCGTGGTCGCCGAGCAGCAGCAGCGGGAAGGAGTACAGCAGGCACATCGTCGCCGCCTTGCCGATGAAGTGCACGGGCAGCGTGCCGCCGTACCCGAGCCGCCGCACGATCGGCGCGATCGGCAGGATCGACACCTCGCGGGCGACGAGCGCGAGCACCAGCCACAGCGGGATGATGTCGCGGATGGTGAGCCCGACGAGCGTGGCCAGGATGTAGAGGCGGTCGGCGGCCGGGTCGAGGACCATGCCGAGCTTGCTCGTCTGGTTGAACGCCCGCGCCAGCTTCCCGTCCAGCCAGTCCGACAGGCCCGCGAACACCAGCAGGCCGAGCGCCCACCAGTCCGCCTCGATCAGGACGAGCCACAGGAACAGCGGGACGCCCAGGAGCCGGGCGAGGCTCAGGATGTTGGGCACCGTGAAGATCCGGTCCTGTGGGGCCTCCTGCAAAGTGCTCACCGACGTGTCGCCTCCCCTGGTCCCCTTGATCCTGACCCTATCCGTAAGGGGTGGAAAGCCCCTCGGCGGTGTCGGCGTCGGAAGTCGGGAGGGTTCCGGCGAACGGGTGCCGCCGGAGCATCCCGGGGGCGCGCGTCACGCCCGGTGGGGCTCGACGGCGTTCTCCAGCGGGAGGACGGCGGTGACGACGAACCCTCCGGACTCCCCCGGCCCCGCGTCCAGCGTCCCGCCCACGCTGCGCGCCCGCTCGATCATTCCGAGGATCCCGAACCCCTCGGGCGGGCCGCCGGAGGGCCCCCGCCCGTTGTCGGCGACCCGGACGACGAGGCTCCCGCCGTCGCGCTCCAGGCTCACCGTCGCGCGCCTCGCGGCGGCGTGCTTGACAACGTTGGTCAGGGCCTCCTGGACGATCCGGTACGCCGCGACCCCCGTCTCGGGGGGCGGCGTCCCGACGTCCCCGTCCCGCAGGTCGACGTCGATCCCGCCGCCGCGCGCCGCGTCGACCAGGCCGGCGAGGGCGTGGAGGCCCGGCAGCGTCTCGGGGGCGCCGACGTCGGTGCCGCGCAGGACCTGGAGCGTGCCGCGCAGTTCGATCCGCGCGTCCCGGCACGTCGAGGCGATGGAGGCGAGCGCGTCGGCCAGCTCCTCCCGGTCGAGCGGCCGGTCCCCGCGCACCAGGTGGGCCGCGGCGCCCGCCCGCACGCCGATCAGGGTGATGCTGTGCGCGAGCAGGTCGTGCAGGTCGCGGGCGATCCGCAGGCGCTCCTCGGCGACCCGCCGGCGCGCCTCCTCCTCCCGGGTGCGCTCGGCCCGCTCGGCCCGCTCGGTGATCGTCGCGAGCCGCGCCCGGTGCACCCGCCACACCTGGACGGCGATGACGACCGACACCACGGCCTCGATGACGGCGATCTGCTCGCGCAGGGATCCGCCGCCCGCCCGCATCGCCGCGCCGACCACGCAGACGGCGAGCAGGAACCCGACGACGCCGAGGACGATGCGCACCCGGCGCCCGAGCACCGCGTAGGCGAACAGCGCGACCACCTCGGCGGGCACCAGCGCGTGGTGCTGGTACTGCGCCAGGTGGTAGGGCAGCACCAGGACCACCAGTGCCAGCAGGCCGGGGGTCGGCCACCGCCGGATCACCGCGAGGGGGACGTGCGCGGCCACCAGCAGCGCCGCGCCCGGCGCGTCCAGCCCCCGCACGCCGGGCCACAGCACCGCGGCGGCGGCCGCCGCTCCCGCCAGCGCCGACGCCGCCAGGGCGTCCTTCACCGTCACCTCGACCCGGGGCACCGTCAGCACGCGCCCATTCTCCCCCACTCACGCGATCTTCGCGCGGCGGCCCGCGCCCGCAGGAATGATCCTTTCGGCGGCCCCTGCGCGGCCGGAGGCCCGCCCTATAGTTCTGCAGACCCCGTCACGAAGGGCCGACAGTTGTCCGTCCCCCCGCCTGCTGTCCCCCCGCCTCCCGCCCCCGCGTCCGGGCTCCGGATGACCCTCGGCGCGCGGGCCTACCGATGGCCGCTCCGCGTCCTGGCCGCCGCGCCGGCGGCCGGCGCGGCCCTCGTGCTCGCGGCCCGCTCCGGCGCCGGGCCGCCCGACGCGGACAGTGCCCGCCGGATCCTGCTGATCTGCGGCGGCGGCTGCCTTCTCGCCGCCCTGGCCGCCCTCATCTGGGCCGTCCGGCTCCACTGGACCCGCCTCATCGTGACCATCGGCGAGCAGGGCGTGACCCTCCGCCGCGGCGGGCGGGAGGCGGCCGTCCCGGCCGGAGCCGTGGAGGCGGTCGGGATCAGGTGGCCCGTCGACGACCCGGTGTGGACGCTCTGGCTCGACCCGGAGCGGGCGCCCGGCGTCGAGGCCGTCGCCGAGGTCGACGGGAACGCGGTGACCCTGCTCAGGGGCGGGTCGCTCCCGTCCGGATGGCTCCCGGCCGTCCGGACCGCGACCGCGGACCGCCTGGGCGCCGCCTGGCGGGTCGTCGACGACGAGGGCCGGGAGGTTCCCCCGCCGGCGGCCGGCGCCCTGGCCGGGGCCCGCCACATCGTCGTGGACGGCGCGGGCCGGTACCGCGACCGGCGCGGAGGCGCGGTCCTCGCCGTGGCCTGCCGGGGGCGCGGCAGGCGGACCACCGTGCTGCGCGACCCCCACACCGCCGCGCTGCTGGTGGTCCGGGGCCCGTCCCGGCTGCCGGGCCGCGACCGCGTGCGCGTCCTCGACGCGGACGGCCGCCCTCTCGGATTCGTGCGCGGCCTGCGGGAGCCGTCCTTCCACACCGCTCGCGGGACGCTCCTCGGCACCACCCGCGCGACCGGGGACGGCCTGGTCGTCACCGGCGTCGACGGCCGCCGCTCGGCCACGCTGCGCATCGGCGGCGGCGCCGAGGCCGGAGTCGAGCTGGAGCGGTCGCCGTCCGCCCCGGACCCCCTCCGCAGCCTGGCCCTGGCCCTGCCCGTCGCGATCCCCGCGCGGGACCTCCGCGCGGGCGCGTTCTAGCCCATGGGCGGCGGTTGCGGCAACCGGGGCCGTCCGGGTTAACGTCGTGGCGACAGATCGCGGGGGCCCGGCGAACCGGGCTGAGATAGCGGCTGGGACGGCCGCTGACCGCATGAACCTGACCGGGTAATGCCGGCGTAGGGAGAGATCGAGTCGTCATGACCGAACCTGTGGTTCCAGCTGCCCGCAAGACCTACCTCCAGGGCTCGCGCCCGGAGATCCGGGTCCCGATGCGGGAGGTGCCGCTGACCAACGGCGACGTCGTCGTCCTGTACGACACGTCCGGGCCGTACACCGATCCCGAGCACCAGACCGACGTGCGCCGGGGGCTGCCGCCGCTGCGGGAGGCCTGGATCGCCGAGCGCGGCGACACCGCCCCCTACGAGGGGCGGGCCGCGCGCCCCGAGGACGACGGGCGCCGGTCGTCGCCGTCCGGCGTCCCCCTGGGCGCGGGCGGCCGACTTCCCCAGGCCGACGGCGAGGGCGCCCTGCCGCGGCGGCCGCGGCGCGCCACCGGCGGCGCGGTGACGCAGCGCGCCTACGCGCGGCGCGGGGAGATCACGCCGGAGATGGAGTTCGCCGCGCTGCGCGAGGGCGTGGCGCCGGAGGTCGTCCGGGACGCGCTGGCGGCCGGGCGCGCGGTGCTGCCCGCCAACGTCAACCATCCCGAGATCGAGCCGATGGTCATCGGGCGGGACTTCCTGGTCAAGGTCAACGCCAACATCGGCAACTCGGCCGTCGCGTCCTCGATCGAGGACGAGGTCGAGAAGATGACGTGGGCGACCCGCTGGGGCGCCGACACGATCATGGACCTGTCGACGGGCCGCGACATCCACACCACGCGCGAGTGGATCCTGCGCAACTCGCCCGTGCCGGTCGGGACCGTCCCGCTGTACCAGGCGGTGGAGAAGGTCGGCGGCGACCCGGCGGAGCTCACCTACGAGATCTTCCGCGACACCGTGATCGAGCAGGCGGAGCAGGGCGTGGACTACATGACCGTCCACGCCGGGGTGCTGCTGTCCTACGTGCCGCTGACGGCGCGGCGCAAGACGGGGATCGTGTCGCGGGGCGGATCGATCATGGCGGCCTGGTGCCTGGCGCACCACGAGGAGAACTTCCTCTACACCCGCTTCGAGGAGCTCTGCGAGATCTTCGCCGCCTACGACGTGACGTGGTCGCTGGGGGACGGGCTGCGTCCGGGCTCCATCGCGGACGCCAACGACGAGGCCCAGTTCGCCGAGCTGCGCACCCAGGGCGAGCTGACGCGGATCGCGGCGCGGTTCGGCAACCAGGTGATGAACGAGGGCCCCGGCCACGTCCCGATGCACAAGATCAAGGAGAACGTCGACCTCCAGCAGGAGTGGTGCGACGGCGCGCCGTTCTACACCCTCGGCCCGCTGACCACCGACATCGCGCCCGGCTACGACCACATCACCTCGGCGATCGGCGCCGCGATGATCGGCTGGCACGGCACCGCGATGCTCTGCTACGTCACGCCGAAGGAGCATCTCGGGCTGCCGGACCGCGAGGACGTCAAGGCCGGCGTGATCGCATACAAGATCGCCGCGCACGCCGCCGACCTCGCCAAGGGCCATCCGGGCGCGCAGGCGTGGGACGACGCGCTGTCGGAGGCGCGGTTCGACTTCCGCTGGGAGGACCAGTTCAACCTGTCCCTGGACCCCGGCACCGCGCGCGCCTTCCATGACGCGACGCTCCCGGCCGCGCCGGCCAAGACCGCGCACTTCTGCTCGATGTGCGGGCCGCACTTCTGCTCCATGAAGATCACGCGGGACGTGCGGCGGTTCGCGGCCGAGCGCGGCCTCGCCGACGCGGAGGCCCTCGCCGCCGGGATGCGGGAGAAGGCCGAGGAGTTCAGGGCGGGCGGCGGGCGCCTGAACCTCCCCGTCTCGCCCGCCGACGCCTGACCCGAGCCGGACGCGGGGACGCCGAGCGAGGCGTCGGGATCGCGGCCGGGCCCGTCGTGCACCCGTGCGCGGCGGGCCCGGCCGCGTTCGGGCCATCTCGGCGCAGGTCGGGGCACCGGCGCGGATAGGATTGAGGGACCGTTCCAAAGCCGCGGATCCTCCCGATCGCCGCAGGCCCGTTCCATCCCCGGGAAGGATCGACGACCCAGGTGACCAGCGACGACACGCCGAAGGCGCGCCCGGTTCGGGCCGACGTTCGCCGCAACCGCGCGCGGCTGCTCGCCGCGGCGCGGGAGACCTTCCAGCGCCAGGGGGCGGGCGCCTCGCTCGAAGGCGTCGCGCGGCTCGCGGGCGTCGGCATCGGCACGCTCTACCGCCACTTCCCCACCCGGCAGGACCTCCTGGAGGCGCTGCTCGCCGACGTCTACGCCGGGCTGGCCTCGGCCGCCCGCGATCTGCTGGACTCCCCGTCCCCCGGCGAGGCCCTGCTGGCCTGGCTGCGGACGTTCGTCTCGGAGATCACCGCGTTCCCGGGCATGGCGGCCTCGGCGATGGTGTCGCTGCGCGACCCCCGGCTCGACCCGACCGGCTCCCGCGCGGCGATGTCGGAGGCGGGCGAGGCGCTGCTCGTCCGCGCGCAGCGCGGCGGGGACGCGCCCGCCGGCGCGGCGTTCGGCGACGTGCTGAGGCTCGCGGGCGCGATCGCGACGGTCGCCGAGCGGGACCCGGACGCCGCGGCCCGGCTGCTGTCGCTCGCCGCCGGCGGCGTGGCGCCCGGCGCGGCCCGCTAGAAGCCGGTCAGTCCGTCTCGGGGACGGGCAGGACTCGGCGGGGGCCCCGCGGCGCATCGGCCCGCCGGCGCCACTCGCGCGGGTAGCCGACCGACACCTCGATGTGCGGGACCCCGCCGGTCCAGATCGTCCGGGGGATGTGCAGGTGCCCGTAGACGACGGACACCGCGCCGAACCGGCTGTGCCAGTCGGCGGTGCGCTCGGTGCCGCACCACTGGGCGAACTCGGGGTACCAGAGGACGCGGGTGGGTTCGCGGACGAGCGGCCAGTGATTGACGAGCACGGTCCGCGTCCCCGGCTCCAGGGCGGACAGGCGCTGCTCGGTGTAGGCGATCCTGGCGTCGCACCAGGCGTCCCGCCCGGGATACGGGTCGGGGTGCAGGTAGACCTCGTCGGTGCACACGACACCGGCCTCGTGCGCGGCTTTGAGGGCCTCCTCCTTGCTGGACGTCCCGTCGGGGCGGAACGTGTAGTCGTACAGGATGAACAGCGGCGCCACGGTGACGGCGCCGTCCGGGCCGTCCCAGACGGGAAAGGGGTCCTCGGGGGTCAGCACGCCCAGGCCGCGGCACATCTCGACGAGCCGGCGGTAGCGGGCCTCACCGCGCAGTTGCACGGGGTCGTCCTTGACGGTCCACAGCTCGTGGTTGCCGGGCACCCACAGCACGGCGGCGAAGCGCTCGGCGAGGGTGCGCAGCGTCCACTCGACGTCGGCGAAGCGCTCGCCGACGTCGCCCGCCACGATCAGCCAGTCGTCCTCGGACGCGGGCCGCAGGCCCTCGACGAACGCGCGGTTCTCCGGGAACCCCACGTGCAGGTCACTGATCGCGTAGACGCCGCCCATCCAGCGATGGTAAGCCCCGGGCCCGCGCGGACCGCGCCTCCGCGGACATCTACGCCCCCACTCTCATTTCCATGCGAGTGAGGGCGCAGCGTGGGCATGGAAACGGGATCCGTGCTCCTTGCCGGAGCACGGACCCCGCCGGTCCGCCAGATCAGTTGTTCTTGCCCCAGACGTACACGGCCAGGCTCATGGCGAGGAGGCTCGCCCAGCTGAACACGGCGCGGACGGTGTTCCACGCCGTCCAGCGGCCGGAGTAGTCCGACCAGATCTTCGCCGCCTCGGCCGCGTCCTTCGGGATCGCGACACCGTCCAGGACGTTGTTCATCGGGATGTTGACCGCGAAGCTCGGGAGGAGCGCGCCCGCGAAGTACAGGCCCGCCGCGGCGAAGAAGAGCAGGGCCGCCGACTTCTGGTCCAGGGTGAGCAGCAGCACCCCCGCCGCCGCCGCCAGCACCGGGACCAGGAGGAACATCGCCACGAAGATCGGGTTCTGGATCCTCTGGTTGATGCCCTGCATCGCGTCGATCGCCGACGCGGGCCGCGCCGCGTTCAGTCCGGGCATGACGCCGGTGGAGAAGCCGAAGAAGGTTCCGGCCATCCCGGCCGCCATGATGATGGAGAGGGTCGCCGAGACGCCCGCGAGAGAGAATTTCATGTCGTCCGGTCCTCGGGTCAGTGGTTCCAGATGCCGCTGGCGGCGGCTTCGCGCGCGTACTCGGAGAAGTCGCGCGGCGGGCGGCCGAGGGCCCGCTCGACGCCGTCGGCGGGCCGGGCGTTGCGCCCGTCCAGCACGGTCGTGAACAGGTAGGTCAGCAGGGCGACGACCTCCTCGGGCACGCCGTGCTCCCGGAGGGCCGCCGCGTTGTCCTCCGCGCCGACGGGAACGAAGGCGATCTCGCGTCCGGCGGCGCGGCCGATCTCGGCGACCGCCTCGGCGAACGTGAGCGCCCGGGGCCCGGTGACCTCGTACACCTCCCCGGCGTGGCCGTCCCGGGTGAGCGCCTCGACCGCGACGTCCGCGATGTCGTCGGCGTCCACGAACGGCTCCGGGACCTCGCCCGCCGGGAGGACGACCTCGCCGGCCCGCACGGGGTCGAGCAGGTAGTCCTCGCTGAAGTTCTGCGCGAACCAGCTCGACCGCACGACCGTCCAGGCCAGGCCCGACGCCTGGACGATCCGCTCGCAGTCCCGCGCCTCGGGCTCGCCCCGCCCCGACAGCAGGACCACGCGCCGCACGCCCGCGTCCACCGCCGCGCCCGTGAACGCGCGGATGGCGTCGGGGGCGCCCGGAACGGCCAGGTCGGGGTAGTAGGAGAGGTAGACGTTCTCGACGTTCCGCAGGACGGGCGCCCAGGTGGACTCGTCCTCCCAGTCGAAGGGCGGGGAGGCCGACCGCGAGCCCATCCGGACCGGGAGGTCCAAGGCCTCCAGCCGCTCGACGACGCGGCGGCCGGTCTTGCCGGTCCCGCCGAGGACGAGGGTGAGGCCGCTTTCGATGATGCCGGATTCGGTGTTCGTCATACCCTTGAGTCAACAGCCGTTCGGTTCCGGCCACCATCGTTGAGACGCTCGCCCGCATACGCCAGCGTCTACGCTGGCCTCCATGGACGCCCTGGCCGAACTCCTCGACGGTCCGCGCGCGCGGGGAGCGTTCATGCTGCGCTCGACCCTCGCGCCGCCCTGGTCGCTCCGGATCCAGGACGAGGCGCCGCTGACCCTGCTGTCCATGGTCCGGGACGAGGCCTGGCTGGTCCCCGACAACGGCGACCCCCAGCGCGTCGGCCCCGGCGACATGGTCATCTTCCGGGGGCCGGACGCCTACACCGTCAGCGACGACCCGGCGACCGCGCCGCAGATCGTCATCCATCCCGGACAGCGCTGCACCACCCCGGACGGCACCAGCCTGTCGGAGGCCATGGACCTCGGCGTCCGCGCCTGGGGCAACGACCCGGACGGGCCGGCGGTCATGCTGGTCGGCACCTACCAGATGCGCGGGGCCGTCACGCAGCGGCTGCTGGCCGCGCTGCCCGCGATGGCGGTCGTCCGCGGCGACACGTGGAGGTCGCCGCTCGTCGCCGTGCTCCAGGAGGAGATCGGCAAGGACGAGCCCGGCCAGGACGTCTTCCTCGACCGGCTCCTCGACCTGCTGCTCATCGCGACGCTGCGCGCCTGGTTCTCCCGCCCGGACGCCGCCGCCCCCGGCTGGTACCGCGCCCACGGCGACCCGGTCGTCGGTCCCGCACTCCGGCTCCTGCACGACGACCTGGCGCACCCCTGGACGGTCGCGGACCTCGCGGCCGGGGTCGGGGTCTCGCGCGCGGCGCTGGCCCAGAGGTTCGCGAAGCTGATCGGCGAGCCGCCCATGGCCTACCTCACCGGCGTCCGCCTCGCGCAGGCCGCCGACCTGCTGCGCGAGACGGACGCGACGCTGGAGGCCGTGGCCCGCAAGGTCGGCTACGGCAACGCCTTCGCGCTCAGCACGGCCTTCAAGCGCGAGCACGGCGTCAGCCCGCAGGAGTACCGCGCCGGGGCGGCGACCGCCTGACCGGCGCCGCCCGCCGTCGCGGGGCGGGCGGCCGCCGGTCCGCTAGCGCGGGACGTACAGGCGGATGTCGTCCACCTGCGCCGACCCCTCGTAGAAGTTCATGTGCGGGTCACCGATCATGAACCGGTCGGGGTAGGCGGACCCCGCCGGCCAGGTGTCGCGGTCGACGAGGGTGCCGCCCGGCCCCGTCCACGTCCAGTCGGCGTTGAACCGGCCGTCGTACTCGCCGGGCTTCTGGTTGTAGTGCCAGATCGGCTCGCCGTCCTGGACGAACGCGCGCGTGTAGCGGAGGGTCGCCCTGCCCACGTGCGCGAAGACCCCGGACATCTCCATCGTGTAGGCGCCGCCGCGCCGCTCCACGGCGAACGTGTACGGCTCGGCCGGCAGCAGCTCGGGCTTCAGGTCGACGGTCGAGACGATGGCGCCGCCCTTGCGCAGCCCGCACTCACTCTCCATCAGGTACTCGGTGCCCGGCATGGTCGGGTAGCGGCGGTCGTCGGTCATGAAGATCGCGTTGACGCCGTTGCCCGTCCCGGCGGAGTACGGCTCGTACTGCCCGGTGGCCGGGTTGCAGTACAGCAGGCCCTTGCCGGTGTACTTGTAGCGGTTGTAGCCGTCCATGGCGACCTTCCGATGGCCGTGGACGAACACGTTGTTGTGCGGCGCCACCTGCCGGTAGTCCATGATCGACATGTAGTAGAAGCCGTTGGAGTCGGTCCGGACGTCGGCCCACTCGCACTCGGGCCGCGCGTAGTCGCCGCCGGACGCCCAGGGGAAGTTGGTCTTGCAGCCCTCCGGCGAGTAGCCGTTGACCCGGCCGTCCGGATAGTCCCAGGCCCCGTTCCGCTGGCCGCCGAAGTCCAGTCCCCGCAGCGTCATCTCCACCCGGTACTCGGCAGGCAGGTCGCGGGTCGAGCGGATGACGACGCCCGCCTGGTGGGCGGGCTCGTCCAGCCGGGCCACGCCCTTGCCGGAGGTGAGCGTGGGCGGCGAGTCCGGGCGGCCGTCCCCGTCGGCGTCGCGGGCGGCCAGCTCGGCGGTGAGCCAGCCGCGCTTCCCGAACGTGAACGACTTGCGGTAGGTCTTCATCTTGGCGAGCTGCGTCCGGAACGCCGGGCCGCCCATCGTGTCGAAGTAGGCGCCGTCGTTGTCGTAGATGTCGACGTTGTACGGACTGGACGGGCCGTCGCCGTCCGGCCTCCAGGGAGCCTTCGCGTCGTCGATGCGCCGGTCGAACGGCTCGGAGGCCACCAGCCTCCAGCCGTCCCTCGCCCCCGGCCGGCCCGCCTCCGCCTGGGCCGGCGCCGCGCTGAGCGCCGCCGGCATGAGCATCGGCAGGGCCAGCGCCACTGCGCCGCGCACGAGCTTCCTCATCTGGCCGCCTTCCTCGCCGCGGCGAGCGCGGCGTTGACACGGTCGGAATCGGCACCGTCTGCCGACCTGCCGAGACGGTAGGTCGGGCCCTCCGGCCATGACCACGGCAAACATCGCCAAAAGTGGTATTGACCAGTCGCCATAATGGGACATACCGTGTGCGACGACAGGAACCGCATCAAAGGAGGTGACAGGCGTGCCATCCGCCGGTGAGGCCCGGGCCGCGAGCACGAAACGGCAGGCGGTGCGCCGCGAGCTGCTCGCGATGCTGGACGACCTGGACGTCGGGGACGCGCTGCCGTCCGAGCGCCGGCTGGCCGAGGAGCTCGGCGTCTCGCGGCCGACGCTGCGCCAGGCCATCGACGGGCTCGTGGCCGAGGGCCTGCTCGACCGGCGGCACGGCAGCGGGACCTACGTGGCCGAACCCCGGATCGCCGTGTCCCTGACCATGACCTCGTTCACCGAGGACATGATCAGGCGCGGGATGAAGCCGGGCGGCAGGGTGCTGTCGTTCCGCACCGAGACCGCGGGGGCGCGGATCGGCCGCCGGCTGGCCCTGTCGCCCGTCGAAGAGGTATTTACCATTCGGCGGCTCCGGCTGGCCGACGAGGCCCCCATGGCCATCGAGACCCTCTACCTGCCGCGGGCGCTGATGCCGAACCTGCGGCGGAGCGACCTGGAAGGGCGCTCGTTCTACGACCTGCTCCGGGGCAACGGCGTCGTCATCGCCTCGGGCACCGAGACCATCGAGCCGACCGTCACCACCGCCGAGGAGGCCGCCGAGCTCGGCGTCCCGGTGCACATGCCGGCGTTCCTGTTCGAGCGGATCACCAGGGACGCGGGCGGCCGGCCGCTGGAGTACGTCCGGTCCCTCTACCGCGGCGACCGGTACCGGCTGGAACTGGACCTGCGACCACCGAACCACTGACCGCACGCCCGGGCGCCGCGTCCCGGGCGCACGATCGTCCGTCCGCGCTGACGGGGGCGACAGCGCACCACCCATCCCCCGAGATGTGAGGCGAGTTCACCATGGACGTCATCAAGGACATCCTCACCTTCCTGGCCGACAACGTGTTCGGCCAGGTGCCCATCCTCATCGGGCTCATCACGCTGGCGGGCCTGCTCCTGCAGCGCAAGCGGTTCGAGGACGTCTTCGCCGGGGCGCTGCGCGCCACGATCGGCGTGGTCATCCTGTTCATCGGCATCGAGGTCTTCACCGGCGGGCTGACGAGCTTCCAGACCGTGCTCGCCAGCGCGATGGGGACCACGCCGCCGAAGGCCGACAACACCCTCGCCGACTTCCTCGCCGACCAGGGCGGGACGATCGCGCTGGTGATCACGGTCGCGTTCCTGGCGCACGTGCTGGTCGTGCGGCTCTTCCCCGCGGCCCGCTACCTTTACCTGACCGGCCACCTGATGTTCTGGATCAGCACGGTCACCGTCGCCTCCCTGGTGACGATCGCGCCCGGCGCCGACCAGCTCACGCTCGTGCTCTGCGGGGCCGGGTTCGTCGCCGCGTACTGGACGCTCCAGCCGCTGTGGATGCGCCCGCTGATGCGCCGCGTCATGCCGGACGACCGGTTCGGGTTCGCGCACACCAGCTCGCTCGCCTGCCTGATCACCGGCTACGCGGCCCGCCCGCTCGGCAGCCGCGACAGGCACGACACCGAGAAGCTGAAGCTGCCGCGGCAGCTGTCGTTCTTCAAGGACGTCAACGTCAGCACCGCGCTGATCATCACCGTGATCATGCTGGTCGGGGTCGCGTTCGCCGACCACGGCGTGGTGGCCAAGGCCGCGGCCGAGATGGACGACAAGCTGTCGCCGTGGGTGTGGGCGATCCTGGTGGGCCTGCGCTTCGCGGGCGGCATCGCGATCCTGCTGTTCGGCGTGCGGATGTTCCTCGGTGAGATCGTCCCGGCGTTCAAGGGGTTCAGCGACCGCGTCATCCCGGGCACCCGCCCCGCGCTCGACGCCCCCACCGTCTTCCCCGTCGCGCCGACCGCCGTCATGGTCGGGTTCGTCTCGTCGACCGTGGTGTTCCTGGTCTGCCTCGGCGTGTTCGCCGGCGCCGGCTGGTTCACCCTCGCCCCGCCCATGATCATGCTGTTCTTCGTGGGCGGCGCGGCGGCGCTGTTCGGCAACGTGGTGGCGGGCTGGCGCGGCGCCGTCCTCGGCGGCGTCGTCACCGGGCTGATCCTGGCCGTCGGGCAGGCCGTCACCTGGGGCCTGTACGAGCGGACCGCGCCCGAACTGGCGACGCTCGCCGACCCCGACTGGTACGCGATCGGCTGGCTGCTGAAGGCCGCGGACCCGGTCGTCGGCGGCAACTCGATCTGGCTCGTCCCCGCGGTCGCGGTCGGCGCGATGATCGCTACCCTGCTGCTCCTCGGCCGGGCCGAGAAGCGCCGGGCGGCGGACGAGGAGGCGGCGGCGCCCGAGAGCGCGGCCCCCGCGGAGGCCTGACGGACAACGCAGGGCCCGGCGGACGTCCGCGCGGGCCCGACCGTCCCTACGAGGAGAGAAGGACGACATGGCACTGGACCGGCAACTGGAGATCCTCGCGGTCTGCGGCGTCGGCATGGGCTCCAGCCTGATGCTCAAGATGACCGCCGAGGACGCGCTGCGCTCGCTCGGCGTGGACGCCCGGGTGGAGAACACCGACGTGTCCACGGCGCGCGGGATGTCGCCCGACGTGGTGATCGGCCAGGGCATGCACACCGACGAGATCGCCGATCTGGCGCCCGTGGTGATCACCATCAGCGACTTCCTGGACAAGGAGGGCCTGGAGGCCCGGCTCAGGGAGCGCCTCACCGAGCAGGGCTGGCTCTCGTGACGGCCCGCTCCGAGGGGGCGGCCGCCGGGGCCGCCGCGCCGGGCACGATCGTGGCCGCGGCGGACGGGGCGACCGCGGGCGACTGGCGGGAGGCCGTCCGCACGGCGGCCTCCGTGCTGGTCGCCGCGGGCGCCGCGGGCGCGGGCTACCCGGAGGCGTGCGTCCGGGTGGTGGAGGAGAACGGCCCGTACATCGTGCTGACCAAGGGACTCGCGCTCGTCCACGCCCGCCCCGAGGAGGGCGGCCTGGCCGTCGGCGTCGGCGTGACCCGGCTGGCCGCGCCGGTCGGTTTCGGCCATCCCGACAACGACCCGGTCGACCTGCTGCTGGCGTTCTGCACGCCCGACCCCGACGCGCACGTCGGCACCCTGTCCGGGCTGGCGCGCGCGCTGTCGGGCGGACTCGCCGACCGCCTGCGCGCCGCGTCCGGCGAGGACGACCTCGCCCGCATCCTGAAGGAGGCTCTGCCGAATGCCTGACGCGGCGTCCTCGGGGTTCCCCGCCAGGGTGCGCGCCCTGCTCGACGACCTCGACTCGGCCTCGGGCGGGGCGGCCGGCGACGCGGCCGCCCTGCTCCTCGACGCGATCGAGGCCGGCGGGATCGTGCACGTCGCCGGCGCCGGGCACTCCCTGGCGATGGTGTTCGAGACGTTCTACCGGGCCGGGGGCCTCGCCGCCGTCCGCCCGATCTGGGACCCCGCCGTCTTCCCGCTCGACCACGCGCTGCGCAGCACCCGCGCCGAGCGGCGGGACGGGGTGGGGCGCGCCGTGGTCGAGAAGGCCGCGCCCGCCCCGCCCGACGTGGCGGTGGTGTTCTCCACCAGCGGCCGCAACCCCTACCCGGTGGAGGTCGCGCAGGAGTGCGAGGCGCGGGGCGTGCCGGTCGTCGCGGTGACGTCGGCGCGGGCGTCGCGGGGCGCGGCGGCGCGGGCCGACACGACCCTCGCCGACCACGCGGCCATCGTGCTCGACACCTGCGTCCCGCCCGGGGACGTGCTGCATCCGGCGGGCGCGCCGCGCACCGCGGCGGTCTCCACCGTCCTCGCCGCGTACGCGTGGGCGCGGGTGCTCGCCGACCTCGACGACCTGGCGGCGGCGCGCGGCGTGGAGCCGCCGCGCTGGACGAGCGCGAACGTCCCCGGCGGCGACGAGGTGAACGCCGCGCTGCTGGAGCGCTACCGCCACCGCGTCCCCGAGCTGACGGGCGAGGGCTGACCGGGGAACGGAGCATCTTCCTGCGGCGTTTCTCCTAGGGCCGGCCCACACCTGTTTGACATGATGCGGGGTCAACTTCGGACCTGAACGAGGAGCGAGATGACGACGAGACCGACCGGGGACGACCTGCTTGCCGTGTTCACGCGCGCGGACCTCGGCGGCGACGAGAAGCTCGACCTGATGGAGTTCACGCTCGTGCTGGAGGAGCTCGGACTGTCCTGGACGCGGGCCGAGACGCAGGACAGGTTCGAGAGGGCGGACAGCAACCTCGACGGCTTCATCTCCTACGGCGAGTTCCGCGCCATCCTGGAGTCCCAGGGCTGGGTCGAGGGGCCCGTGCCCGGCGCGCGCGCCTGACGGCGAAGGGAAGGGCCCGCCGGACGACCGGCGGGCCCTTCCGCGCGTCTCGGACCCGCCGGGGTCGGACGCTCGGGATCAGACGCTGCGGCCGCGCAGCTCGCGGTACCTGCGCACGAGCGCGCCGGTGGACGGGTCGGGCGCCTCGGACGGCGGCTCCTGCGAGGTGAGCGCCGGGGCGAGGTCCATGGCCATGACCTTGCCGAGCTCGACGCCCCACTGGTCGAAGGAGTCGATGCCCCAGATCGTCCCCTCGACGAAGACGATGTGCTCGTAGAGCGCGACGAGGGAGCCGAGGGTCTTCGGGGTGAGCTTCGGGGCGAGGATCGTGCTGCTCGGCCGGTTGCCCGGCATGACCTTGTGCGGGACGACCGCCGCGGGCGTGCCGTCGGCGGCGATCTCCTCGGCGGTCTTGCCGAACGCGAGCGCCGAGGTCTGCGCGAGCATGTTCGCGGTGAGCAGGTCGTGCATCCCCTCGCGGTCCTCGAACGGCTCGGCGAAGCCGATGAAGTCCGCGGGCACGAGCCGGGTGCCCTGGTGCAGCAGCTGGTAGAAGGCGTGCTGGCCGTTGGTGCCGGGCTCGCCCCAGAAGATCGCGCCGGTCTGCGCGATGACCGGCGCGCCGTCGGCCCGCACCGATTTGCCGTTGGACTCCATCGTGAGCTGCTGGAGGTAGGCGGGGAACCGCGACAGCCGCTGGCTGTAGGGCAGGACGGCCCGGGTCTGCGCGCCGAAGAAGTCGGTGTACCAGACGCCGAGCAGGCCCATCAGCACCGGCATGTTCGCCTCGAACGGAGCGCTCCGGAAGTGCTCGTCGACCTCCCGGAACCCGGCGAGCATCTCGCGGAACGCCTCGCCGCCGATCGCGATCATCAGCGACAGGCCGATGGCGCCGTCGAAGGAGTAGCGCCCGCCCACCCAGTCCCAGAACCCGAACATGTTGGCGGTGTCGATGCCGAACTCGGCGACCCGCTCGGCGTTGGTCGACACGGCGACGAAGTGGCGGGAGACGGCGTCGTCGCCGAGCCGCTCGGTGAGCCACCGCCGCGCGACCTTGGCGTTGGTGAGGGTCTCCAGCGTCCCGAACGTCTTGGAGCTGACGACGAACAGCGTCTGCTCGGGGTCGAGCCCGGCGAGCTTGCCGAGGATGTCGGCCGGGTCGATGTTGGAGACGAACCGGCAGGAGACGCCCGCGTCGGCGAAGTCGTGCAGCGCCTCGTAGGCCATGGCGGGGCCGAGGTCGGAGCCGCCGATGCCGATGTTGACGACGGTCGTGATGCGCTTGCCGGTGGAGCCCGTCCACTCCCCCGACCGGACGCGGCCGGCGAAGTCGGCCATCCTGTCCAGGACGGCGTGCACGTCGGCGGCGACGTCCTGCCCGTCCACCGTCAGGGCCTCGCCGGGAGGCAGCCGCAGCGCGGTGTGCAGGACGGCGCGGTCCTCGCTGACGTTGATGTGCTCCCCGCCGAACATCGCCTCGATCCTGGCCCGCAGGCCCGCCCGCTCGGCGAGCGCCGTGAGCAGCGTCAGGGTCTCGCCGGTGACGCGGTGCTTGGAGTAGTCCAGGTACAGGTCCCCCGCGGTCACGGTCATCCGGTCGGCGCGCCCCGGGTCCTCCGCGAAGAGCTCGCGCAGGTGCCGCCCGGCGATCGCCGCCTGGTGCTCGGCCAGCGCGGTCCATTCGGGCGACTCGGTGATATCTGCCATTGCCTCTCTCATCTCCTCGTGGGGGCGGGGGCGTACCCCCGCGGGCGGGCGCCGAACGTCCCCCGGGCACCGCGCCGCTCCCACGGCGATCATAGATTCGACCGCGCGTGACCGTATCAGGGCCGTCCCCGCGCGCGCAGCGATCCGCGGGCGGCGGGGCCGCGCCGCCCGCCCGGGGCGCCGGCGGCGATCATGATCGGGACTAGGCTCGCCCTCGGCCGCCGCGAACGGGCGGATCGCGTTTCGAGGGGAGTGCCGTGGGCGAGCGGGCGTTCTGGGTGGGCACGTACACCGGCGCGGCCGGCGGCGGCGCCGGAATCTACCGGGTCGTGCGGGAGGCCGGCGGGACGCTGCGGGAGGCCGGGCTCGCGGTGGAGGCGGTGTGCCCCTCCTATCTGGCCGTCCACCCCGTCAAGAACGTCCTGTACGCGGTCCGGGAGGAGGACCGCGGCGGGGTCGCGGCCTATGACGCGGCCGGCCCGCGGCTGAGGGAGATCGGGGCACGGGAGGCGGGGGCGCTGCCCTGCCACCTGTCCGTGTCGCCGGACGGCGGGCGCCTCCTCGTCGCCGACTACGGGTCCGGGACGGTCCGGGCCTACCCGCTGGGTCCCGACGGCGGTCTCGCCGGGGATCCGGACGTGGTGGAGGGGCACGGCGGCGGGCCGAGGGCCGACCGCCAGGAGGGCCCGCACGCCCACATGACCGTCCACGCCCCCGACGGGACGATCCTGACGACCGACCTGGGCGCGGACCTCGTGCGGTCCTTCCGCGTCGAGGGCGGCGCCCTGCGGCTCGTCGGGGAGACGGCCCTCCCGGCCGGGTGCGGGCCGCGGCACCTGGCCGTCCACCCGAGCGGGCACGTGCACGTCCTGGCGGAGCTCGCCGCGTCCGTCCTCGTCCTGAGCCCCGCCGGCGGGTACGCGGGCCTGGAGGTCGTGGCGGAGTCGCCCGCGACGGCCGGGCCGGCGGGCGGCGCCGCCCAGGGCGCGGCGATCAAGCTCGGCGACGGCGGCCGGTACGTCTACACCTCCATGCGCGGCACGGACGTGGTGACGGCCCACCGGGTGCTGGACGGCGGCGCGGCGCTGGCGCCGGTCGCGGACGTCCCCTCCGGCGGGCACTGGCCGCGCGACCTGCACGTGGACGGCGAGTGGATGCACGTGGCGAACGAGCGCAGCGACGCGGTCGCGACCTTCCGGATCGGGCCGGACGGCGTCCCGGCGCCGGTGGGGCCGCCCCTGCGCGTCCCCTCGCCGGTGTGCGTGATCCCCGGCTGAGCACCGGTCCGCGCGGGCGTTTCCTGCGGGCCGCCCCGGGCACGTCCCGGGTAACGAGCCGGACACCCAGGGAGCATCCCGACATGACGACGATCGCCACGACCAATCCCGCGACGGGCGAGGTCGAGAAGACCTTCGACGCGCTGACCGACGAGGAGGTCGACCGGCGCGTCGCACGGGCGGCGGACACGTTCGCCTCCTACCGCACGGTCCCCGTGGAGCGGCGGGCGGAGTGGATGAACGCCGCGGCGGACGTCCTCGACCGGGAGGCCGACCAGATCGGCGCCATGCTGACCACCGAGATGGGCAAGACGCACAAGGCGGCGGTGGCGGAGGCGCACAAGTGCGCGAAGGCGTGCCGCTACTACGCCGAGCACGCGGCGGAGTTCCTGGCCGACCGGCGCCCCGCCGACCCGGCGGACGTGAACGCCCGGGACGCCTACGTCCGCTACCAGCCCCTCGGGCCCGTGCTGGCGGTCATGCCGTGGAACTTCCCGCTCTGGCAGGTGATCCGCTTCGCGGCGCCCGGGCTGATGGCGGGCAACGTCGGGCTGCTGAAGCACTCCTCGAACGTCCCGCAGACGGCGCTGTTCCTGGAGGACCTGTTCCGCCGCGCCGGGTTCCCCGAAGGCGCGTTCCAGACGCTGCTGATCGGCTCGGCGAAGGTCGAGCGGGTGCTGCGCGACCCGCGGGTGAAGGCCGCGACGCTCACCGGCAGCGAGCCCGCGGGGCGGTCGGTCGCCGCCATCGCCGGGGACGAGATCAAGCCGACCGTGCTGGAGCTCGGCGGCAGCGACCCGTTCGTGGTGATGCCCTCCGCCGACCTGGAGGCCGCGGCGCGCACGGCGGCGGAGTCCCGCTGCCTCAACAACGGGCAGAGCTGCATCTCGGCGAAGCGGTTCATCGTCGACACCGGCTGCGCCGACGAGTTCGAGCGGCTGTTCGTCGAGCGGATGCGCGCGAAGAGGGTGGGCGACCCGATGGACGAGGCGACCGACGTCGGCCCCCTCGTCAGCGAGGAGGGCCGCGCCGAGGTCGAGGAGCTCGTCGCCGACGCGGTCGGCAAGGGCGCGAGCGTGCTGTGCGGCGGCGAGCGCCCGGACGGGCCCGGCTGGTACTACCCGCCGACGGTGGTCTCCGGGGTGACGCCCGAGATGCGGATGTACCACGAGGAGGTCTTCGCGCCGGTCGCGTCGCTGCTGCGCGTGAGCGGGGTGTCGGAGGCCGTCGAGGTCGCGAACGCGACGGGCTTCGGGCTCGGCTCGAACGCCTGGACGCGCGACGACGGCGAGCGGGAGCGGTTCGTGAACGAGCTGGACGCCGGGCAGGTCTTCGTCAACGGGATGACGACGTCCTACCCCGAGCTGCCGTTCGGCGGCGTGAAGCGCTCCGGGTACGGGCGCGAGCTGTCGGCCGACGGCATGCGCGCGTTCTGCAACGCCAAGAGCGTCTGGGTGGGCTGACCGCCCGCGCGTCCTCGGTCCGCCGCGCGCGGCGGACCGAGGACGGTCTCACCGGACGGCCTGCGGGACCTTCCACGGGTTGTCGTCGCGCAGCGGCGGCGGGAGCAGGTCCTGCGGCCAGTTCTGGTACGCGACGGGCCGCAGGAACCGCTCGGTCGCGGCCGTGCCGACCGAGGTGGTGGAGGGCGCCGTCGTGGCCGGGTACGGCCCGCCGTGCTGCATCGCATGCGTGACGGACACGCCGGTGGGCCACTGGTTCCACAGGACGCGGCCGCTCCGGCCCGCGAGCACGGCGGCGAGCGTCTCCAGCTCGCCGGCCTCCTCCGGCTCGGCGTGCAGCGAGGAGGTGAGCTGGCCGGGCAGCGCCGCCACGACGCCCGCGAGGTCGGCGAGGCGCTCGTAGGTGACGACGAGGCCGAGAGGCCCGAAGCACTCCTCCGCCGCGGCGTCGATGTCGGCCTGGAACGCCGCCAGGTCCATGGTGAGCAGGCGCGGGGTCAGCGCGTCCTCCTCCTGCGGCCAGACCAGGCGCCGCACGCCCGGCCGGGCGCCCAGGCTGCCCGCCGCGGCCAGGTATCCGGAGCTGATCCGCTCGTTGAGCATCGGCGCGCCGGCGGCCTCGCGCAGGCGCGCCGCGATGCCCTCCGCCAGCCCGGGGGGCGCGAACAGCAGGCCCGGGTTCGTGCAGAACTGGCCGGCCCCCAGCGTCAGGGACGCCGCGTACCCCCTGGTGATCTCCTCGGCCCGGGCCTCGGCGGCGCGGGGCGTCACCACGGACGGGTTCACGCTGCCCATCTCGCCGTAGAACGGGATCGGGACCGGCCGCTCCGCCGCGATCCTCGCGAGGGCGAGGCCGCCCCGCTGGGAGCCGGTGAACGCGGCGGCGGCGACGCCGGGGTGCCGCAGGGCCTCGACTCCGGCGTCCTCGCCCTCGATGAGGGCGAACACGCCGTCCGGGAGCCCCGCGCCGGCGACCGCCTCGGCCGTCCGGCGCGACAGCCGGGGGTGGCCGGGGTGCGCCTTGACCACGACGGGGCAGCCCGCCGCCCACGCCGACGCGGTGTCGCCGCCGGCGACGCTGAAGGCGAACGGGAAGTTGCTCGCCGCGAACACCAGCACCGGGCCGACGGCCGTCCGGCAGCGGCGCAGGTCCGGGCGCGGCCCGGTGGGCCAGTCCGGGTCGGGCCGGTCGATGCGGGCGTCGTGGGGGGCGCCCTCCAGGACCTGCTCGGCGAACAGCTTCAGCTGGAACGTGGTGCGGGTCAGCTCGCCGTTCAGGCGCACCTCGCCGAGGCGGCTCTCCTCGTCGGCGAGGGCGACCAGCTCGCCGCGGGCGGCCTCCAGCGCGTCCGCGACCGCCGCCAGGTGGGCGGCGCGTTCGGCCGGCGGCGACGCGGCCCAGCCCGGTGCGGCGGCGACCGCCGCGGAGACGGCCTGGTCGGGTGTCATGAGGTGCTCCCCTCGTCCTCGGTGTTCGGGGCCGTGCGGGCGGACCGCGGCGCCCGGTTCTCCACCGAGTTGCGGTACCCGTACAGCGCGTAGACGACCAGGCCGAGCACCATCCACACCGCGAACCGGACCCAGGTGATCCAGTCGAGGTTGGCGATCAGCCAGATCGAGAAGGCGATCCCGACGAGCGGCACCACCGGCACCCAGGGGGTGCGGAACGAGCGCGGCAGGTCGGGGCGGGTGCGGCGCATCACCATGACGGCGATCGCGACGACGATGAACGCCATCAGGATGCCGATGTTGGTGAGGTCGGCCGCCTCCTTGATGGGCAGCAGGCCCGCGATGACCGCCGAGCCGATCCCGACGAGCCAGATGACGCGGGTCGGGACCTGCCGCCGCGGATGGTTGCGGGCGAAGTAGGCGGGCAGCAGGCCGTCGCGGCTCATCGAGAACCAGACGCGGGTGACCGCCAGCATGTTCGCGAGCGCGGAGGTGGTGATGCCGACGACGGCGCCGACCGCGACGATCGTGCCGAGGCCGGTCAGGCCGACCGAGGCGAGCGCGCTGGAGAACGGGCTCTTCACGTCGATCTGCCGGTAGTCCTGCATGCCCAGCAGGACGATGCAGACCAGGAGGTAGATGACCGCGGCGATGGCCAGCGAGATGACGATCGCCTTGGGGAGCACCTTCTTGGCCTCGGCGCTCTCCTCCGCCGCCGCGCTCATGGCGTCGTAGCCGTAGACGGCGAAGAAGGTGGTGGCGGCCCCGGCGACGGCGCCGCCGATGCCGAACGGGAGGAACGGGCTGAAGTTGCCGGCCGAGACGTGGAACGCTCCCGCGACGATGACCAGCGCGACGATCGCGAGCTTGACCACGACGAGGATCGTCTCGAACCGCGCGGACTCCTTCGTCCCGCGCGACAGCACGAACGCCAGCAGCAGGCACAGCAGCGCCGCGAACAGGTCGACCTTGTGGCCGGCGCCGGTGCCGGGCGCGCCGAGCGCCCAGTCCGGGATGTCGAGGCCGATCTGGTCGAGGATGTAGGACAGGTAGCCGGAGATGGCGATCGCGACGACGGCGACGATCGCGGTGTACTCCAGCAGCAGGTCCCAGCCGATCGCCCAGCCGATCGCCTCGCCGAGCGCGGCGTAGGAGTAGGTGTAGGCGGAGCCGGCCTTCGGGATGGTGCCGGCGAACTCGGCGTAGCAGAGCGCGGCGGCGGCGCTGGCGATGATGGCGATCAGGAAGGAGATCATCACGCCGGGCCCGGCGTCGTCGTGGGCGACGACGCCGGCGAGCGAGAACACGCCCGCGCCGACGAGCCCGCCGAGGCTGAGCGCGACGAGCTGCCACAGCCCCATGGTGCGGCGCAGGCCGCCCGGGGTCTCCTCCTCCGAGGAGTCGACGGGTTTCAGGCGGAAGACCCCGGCCCGGGTGAACAGCGCGGACCGGGCCGGGCCCCGCGGTGGTCGTGTTTTGGGCATGGCTTGGGACATGGAGGTCCCTCCCGACTGGTGCAGGGGAATACCGAGGTGGGTGTGGTGCGGCGGTCAGGACCGCCGTGAAGGGCTCGGGAAGAGCCGGCCGGCCCCTCTCAGAGGACGAAGCCCTCGGGGAAGGGGTCGGCGGGGTCGAGCAGGTAGGTGGCGGTGCCGGTGATCCAGGCCCGCCCGGTGAACTCGGGGATCACCGCGGGCAGGCCGCCGGCGTCGGCGGTGCCGACCAGGCGCCCGGTGAACCGGGTGCCGATGAACGACTCGTTGACGAACTCGGTGTGCAGCGGCAGCTCGCCCCGGGCGTGCAGCTGCGCCATGCGGGCGGAGGTGCCGGTGCCGCACGGCGACCGGTCGAACCAGCCCGGGTGGATGGCCATCGCGTTGCGCGAGCGCCTGGCGTCCGACCCGGGCGCGAGGAACTGGACGTGCTTGCAGCCTCCGATCAGCGGGTCGGCCGGATGGACGGGGCGGTCGTTCTCGTTGATCGCCTCCATGATCGCCAGCCCGGCCGCCAGGATGTCCTCCTTGCGGGCCCGGTCGAACGGCAGCCCGAGCGGCTCGAGGTCGGTGATGGCGTAGAAGTTGCCGCCGTAGGCCATGTCGTAGCGGACGTCCCCGAACCCGGGCACCGCCACCACCGCGTCCTGCCGGAGCGCGAACGAGGCGACGTTGCGGAGCGTGACGTGCTCGGCGACGCCGTCGCGGACCGCGACGCGGGCCTCGACGAGGCCGGCCGGGGTGTCCAGCCGCACCATCGTCTCCGGCTCGGTCACCTCCACCATCCCGGTCTCGACCAGGACGGTCGCGACGCCGATGGTGCCGTGCCCGCACATCGGCAGGAACCCGCTGACCTCGACGTAGACGACGCCCCAGTCGGCGTCCGGGCGGGTCGGCGGCTGGAGCAGGGCCCCGCTCATCGCGGGGTGACCGCGCGGCTCGTCCACCAGGAAGCGGCGCAGCCCGTCCAGGTGCTCCACGGCGTGGCGGCGCCGCTCGGCCATCGTGGCGCCCGGGATGGGCGCCACGCCGCCGGTGACGACGCGCGTCGGCATCCCCTCGGTGTGGGAGTCGACCGCGCTGATCGACCGGGCCGAGCGCATCAGGCGGCCCGCCGCCGCGCGAGGGCCTCGATCGCGCGGTCCATGTCGGCGGTGACCGCGGCGCGGTGCTCGGGGACGAGCGGGCCGCGCGGCGGGCGGCAGGGGCCGCCGTACCGGCCGACCTGCTCCATGCCGAGCTTGATCGCCTGGACGAACTCGGTGCGCGAGTCCCAGCGGAACGCGGCGACGAGCGGCTCGTACAGGGCGCGGGCCTCCTCCAGCTTCCCGGCGGTGGCCAGCTCGTACAGCAGCGCCGACTCGGCCGGGAAGACGTTGGGGAAGCCGGCGAACCAGCCCGTCGCGCCCATCAGCAGCGCTTCGAGGGTGACGTCGTCGGCGCCGGCGACGACCTCCAGGCCGGGGGCCCTCTCCCGGATCTCCAGGACGCGGCGGACGTCGCCGGAGAACTCCTTGACCGCCACGACGCCGTCGATCTGGGCGATCTCGGCGAGCAGGTCCGGGGTGAGGTCGACCTTGGTGTCGATGGGGTTGTTGTAGACCATGACCGGCAGGCCGACGGACGCCACGGCCTCGAAGTGCGCGATGATCTCGCCGCGGTTGGCCCGGTACATGGTGGGCGGCAGGCACAGCACGCCGTCGGCGCCGTCCTCGGCCGCGATCTGCGCCCAGTGCCGGGCCTGGTGGGAACCGGGGCCGTGCACGCCGACCACGACGACGCCGTCCCGGCCGACCGCCTCGACGGCGGTGCGGGCGACGCGGCGGCGCTCGTCGTCGGTCAGCGAGGAGTACTCGCCGAGGGACCCGTTCGGGCCGACGCCGCGGCAGCCGTTGTCGACGAGCCAGCGGCAGTGCTCGGCGTAGCGGTCGTGGTCGACGGCGAGCCCGGCGGGGGCGGCGGCGTCCTCGCGGTAGGGCAGGGCCGTCGCCACGATGACGCCGCCGAGGCTCTGGAGCTTGCTGTCGCTCATCGGGCGCTCTCTTTCTTGTCGGGTGTGTCAACTGGAGGGTTCGCGAGCTCGCCGAGCCGGATGGGCTGGGCGACGGGCCGGCGGTGCGGGTCGCCCCCGCCCGCCCGGTCGCGGAGCAGTTCGGCGACCGCGGGGCCGCAGACGCGGGCCTGGCAGGGGCCGAGACCGGCGCGGGTGCCGAGCCTGACGGCGCGGGGCGAACCGGCGGCCTCGCCGTCCGCGGCGCGCAGGAGGGTCCCGTAGGCGGTCTCCTCGCAGCGGCAGACGATCGTGTCGGGGCGCAGCCAGCCGGGCCACGCCGCTCCGACGGGGTGCGCGGCGGCGAGCCGGCCGGCGAACGCGCGCCCCCGGTCGCGGCGCCGGCGCAGGGCGGCGGCCGCGCGGTCGCCG
>NZ_JBFARL010000098.1:0-30109 GCF_040674655.1 Actinomadura sp. NPDC049753
GCCGGAGGACGTCGCCGACGCCGTCCGGCGCGTCGCCGCCGCGTCCGCCCGCGTTCCGGAGGCGGCGCCCGGCGAGCTGCCCGCCGTGCTCGCCGACCCGCCGTGGCTGAACCCGCGGCGCCCCGTGCTCACGGGCCTCACCGTCCCGGAGGCGCGGCTCGTGTGGCAGGAGGGCGAGCGGGAGAAGTGGCTCCAGTGGGACCCGAAGACCGAGAAGCCCGAGAACCCCGACTGGGCGGCGCTGGTCGAGGCCTACACGTCCGCGGGCCACGACTCCGGCAACGTGCAGCTGATGGTGTACGGGCCGGAGGAGCTGATCCGTCCCCTCATGCCCCGCTGGAAGGGCTACGGCGTCCGGTGGGCTCACGTCTGGATGCGGCCTCTCGCGGCCCGCTACGGACTCGACGCCCTGCCCCCGGCCGTCCGGACGGCCAAGGCGTTCCCCGACACCTGCTGCGAGCCGCTGATGCCGTACCTGGACGGCGGCGTGGCGATGTTCATGGCGGAGGGGCTCGTGAAGCGCGGGGCGCTCCTCGCCCCGGCCCGCCGGTGGTTCGGCCGCCACGGGGTCGACGCGGTGCCCCTGCTCGTCCCGGCGGCGCTCGGCGACAGGTCCAAGGACCGGCGGCCCGCTGAGACCGCTCTGCGGTACGTGCGGGACCTGCGCGGCCTCGACGGCGTGGTGGCGGCGGCCCGCGACGCGCACGGCGACGAGGCCGCCGAGGCGGTCCGGACTCTGCTGTCCGCCCCGCCGGTGGAGACGGGCCTCGACAAGCCCCCCGCCGTCGGCGCGTGGCTGGATCCGACGCCGCTCCCGCAGGTGCTGCTGCGGGGCCGCGAACGCGCCCTTCCCCGGGACGCGGTCGGCCGTCTGGTCGAGGTGCTCGCCCTCCCGGCCCCGTACGCGATGGACGAGCTGGCGGAGGCGTGCGCGCCCGGCACGCTGTCCGATTTCGGGTGGGCGCTGTTCCAGCAGTGGCTCGACGCCGGCAAGCCGTCCAAGGACGCCTGGGCCCTGCGGCAGCTCGGCCGCACCGGCGACGACGACACCGTCCGGCGCCTCACCCCGGTCATCCGGGCGTGGCCGGGGGAGGGCGGGCACAAGAACGCCGTCCACGGCCTGGACGTGCTCGCCGAGATCGGCACCGACGTGGCGCTGATGCACCTGCACGGCATCGCCCAGAAGGTGAAGTTCAAGGGGCTCCAGGCGGAGGCGCGGGAGCGGATCCGGCAGGTCGCGGAGCGGCTCGACCTGACCACCGACCAGCTCGCGGACCGGCTCGTCCCGGACTTCGGGCTCGACGCCGACGGGGGCATGACCCTCGACTACGGCCCGCGCCGCTTCCTCGTCCGGTTCGACGAGCAGCTCAAGCCGTTCGTCGCCGACGAGGACGGCAAGCGGCGCAAGACGCTCCCCAAGCCCGCCGCCAAGGACGACCCCGAACTCGCGCCCGCCGCCTACCAGGCGTTCGCCGGGCTGAAGAAGGACGTCCGCACCGTCGCCGCCGACCAGCTCCGCAGGCTGGAGCAGGCGATGGTGACGCGGCGCCGCTGGACGCCCGCCGAGTTCGGCGAGTACATCGTCCGGCACCCGCTCGTCTGGCACATCGCCCGCCGCCTGGTCTGGCTGGCGGAGGACGGCGGCACGGCCACCGCGTTCCGCATCGCCGAGGACCGGACCTTCGCCGACGCCGGCGACGAGGCGTTCGCCCTTCCCGGGTCGGCCCGCGTCGGCGTCGCGCACCCGCTGGACCTCGGCGACACGGTGAAGGCGTGGTCGGAGGTCTTCGCCGACTACGAGATCACGCAGCCGTTCCCCCAGCTCACCCGCCCCGTCCACGCGCTGACCGAGCAGGAGCGCGGCAGCGGGCGGCTGGAGCGGTTCGAGGGCCTCAAGCTGCCCTTCGGCGACGTCCTCGGCCTGGTGAAGCTGGGCTGGGAGCGCGGCGCGCCGCTGGACGCCGGGGTCGAGCGGTGGATCTACCGGCGCGTCGCCGACCGGCGGTACGTCGTCATCGACCTCGATCCCGGCTTCGCTGTCGGAGCGCTCGACGCCACCGGCGACCACCAGGTCCTCGACTACGTGTGGCTCGCCGTGGAACCCACCGACTTCTGGCCCAGCAAGGGCACGCCGCTGACCTTCGGCGAGCTGCACCCCGTCATGGCGTCCGAGATCCTTTCCGACCTGACCGCCCTCGCCGACAAGGCCGAGAAGTGAGCGGCACGACCGCCTCGGCGACGGCTCACCGGCCGGGGCGCGTCCCCCGGCGGCCCGGGCTCGGAACCCGCGGACCTTGGCCGTCGCACGCGCCGTCCAGGACGGCGGCGACGCGGTCCAGCGTGGTGATCGGCGAGGTGTAGGGGAGGCGCAGATGGTGGGAGCAGGTCGCGTCGGCCGCGAAGGACGGCCCGGGTGAGAGTTCGAGCCCGTGCGCGCGGGCCCTGGCCGTCACGAGGTCGGATCGCGCGGCGGTCAGGCGCAACCAGAGCGCGAGCCCTCCGGGTGGGACCGTGAACCGCCAGCGGTCGTCTCCGGCCAGCAGCCCGCCGAGGTGGTCGCGCTGCCGTCGCAGGACCGCCCGCCGGTGGCGCAGGACCGGCGCCGGGTCGCGGAGGAGTTCAGCGGCGATCATCTGCTGCGTCGGCGCCGCGGACAGCGGATCGCACAGCGGATGGCGGGCCAGTTCGCCGACCAGCGCGGCCGTCCCGCGGATCCAGCCGACCCGCAGGCCGGCCCAGACCGTCTTGGCTCCGGAGCCGACGAGGACGGCGCGGGGTATCCGCTCAAGCGGCGTCGGCGCCGCCCGCAGATCGAGGTCGCGCATGGTCTCGTCCGCCACCACGGTCACCCGGTGCCGTTCGGCGAGGCGGGCCACGGCCCGCCGGGCGGCGCCCGGCATGAGCGCGCCGGTCGGGTTCTGGAAGTCGGGGACCAGGTAGGCCAGCCCGCCCGCCGCGGCCCGGAACGCGTCGTCGAGCTGGTCCAGGTCCCAGCCGTCCGTGGCGACCCGGCAGCCGGCCAGGCGGGTTCCGGCGGCCCGGAAGCCGGCCAGCACGGCGGGATAGGTGGGGATCTCCACGGCCGCGGCCCGGGGACGCAGGTGCGCCGTCAGCAGCGCGAGGGCCGCGCGCGCCCCCGAAGTGATCAGTATCTGCTCGGGCCGCGTGACGAGTCCTTCGCCTGTGTAGCGGTCCGCGATCAGTGAGCGCAGCTCCGGCAGCCCCGCGCCGGTCTCCCCGCTTTCGGCCAGGACGGGGCCGGAACGCTCGGCCGCTCTCAGCAGCGCTCGCTGGTACGCCGTGTGGGGCGCGGCCGGAACCGCCCTTCGCAGGTCGATGGCGCCGTCCTCGCCGACGGCCGAGACCGGGGCGACGCGCATCGCCGCCTCCGGCGGAAGCCGCAGGGTGCTCGCGCTGCCGCGGCGCGTGTCGACCCATCCCTCGTCGCGGAGGATGTCCAGCGCCGCGGCCACCGTCCCCCGGCTCACGCCGAGCGCGGCGGCGGCACGGCGTTCGGCGGGAAGCGGGGAACCGACCCGCAACCGGCCGTCCAGGGCGGCGTCGCCGACCGCGTCGGCCAGCGCCCGGGCCAGGGCGACGCCCGGCCTTCGCCACACGCCCAGCGCCGCGGCCAACTGGAGGCCCGTAGTACGCATTGGTCCAGTTTGCCAAGATTGGACCAGGATCTCGGCCGGGGCCCTGGATACCGTTCCGCTCATGCATCCACGCCTCGCCGCAGATCTCGCCCGGCTTCCTGATCTCCTGCAGACGGTCGGCCTGAGCGCGAACGACATCCTCGGTCGCCTGCACGAGCAGCCGGTGGTGCCGCCGCTGCGCCTGCCCGAGCCCGAACCGCTCCCCGAAGAGGGGGCCGGGCTGGCGGCGGCGCTCACGGAGTTCACCCACGCGTGGGCTCCGCTGCTGTCCGCCAGCGCCGGGCCCCGGTACCTGGGCTTCGTCACGGGCGGCGTCACGCCGGCCGCGCTGGCGGGCGACTGGCTGACCGCGGCGGCCGACCAGAACCCCACGTCGGCGCTCGACGGCGCGGGCCCGGAGCTCGAACGCCGGACGGTCGGCTGGCTGCGCGAGCTGTTCGGTCTCGGCACGGCGCACCAGGGGGCGTTCGTCAGCGGCGCGACCATGTCCAACACGGTGGGGCTGGCCATCGCCAGGGAATGGCTCGGCGAGCGCATGGGCGTCTCCGTGGCGGAGGAGGGCACGGCGGCACTAGGGCGGGTGCGCGTCCTGTCCGGCAGTCCGCATTCGAGTATCGGGAAGGGCCTGTCCCTCCTCGGTCTCGGCCGCACGTCGCTGGTCCAGGTGCCGGTTCTGCCCGGCAGGGAGGCGGTCGATCCCGAGGCGCTGGAGCGGGCGCTGGCCCAGGCGGGCGGCCCGGTGATCGTGGTCGCCAACGCCGGCACGGTCAACACGGTCGACTTCGACGACCTCCGTGCCATCGCCGCCCTGCGGGAACGCCACGAGTTCTGGCTCCACGTCGACGCCGCCTTCGGAGCCTTCGCGGCGCTGTCGCCGGACCACGCGGACCTGGTCACCGGACTCGACGGCGCCGACTCCGTCTGCGTCGACCTGCACAAATGGCTGAACGTCCCTTACGACAGCGCCGTGCAGTTCACCCGCCACCGGCGCCTACAGACCCGGGTGTTCCAGAACGCCGCCGCCTATCTCGGCCCGCTCGGCGAGACGCCCGATCCCGTCCACCTCACGCCGGAGAACTCCCGCCGGCTGCGCGCCCTCGCCGCCTGGTTCACGTTGCGGGCCTACGGACGGGACGGGCACCGCGAGATCGTCCAGCGGAACATCGCCTGCGCCCGCGCCCTCGGACGGGCCGTCGAGACGATCCCCGGACTGCGCCTGCTGGCACCGGTCCGTCTGAACGTCGTGTGCTTCACGCTGGCCGGGGACCCCACCGCCGAGCGGCTCGCCGACCTCGCCGTCGGCCTGAAGGAGGAGGCGTTCCTCACCCCCACCACCTTCGGCGGCGTGCCCGCGCTCCGCGCCGCCTTCAGCAACTGGCGCACCACCGAGGCCGACGTCCACCGCCTCACCGAGGCTCTGAGGAGCGGGCTCCGCCGTCCGGCTCCCGCGCCCTAGGCGCCGGCCGCCCGACCAGCGGGTGGGTCGAGCGGCCGCACACGTCTGTCAGGCGGTCTTGAGGGTGCCGCCGTCGATGACGTGGTCGGCGCCGTGGATGTTGGCGGCACGGTCGGACAGCAGGAAGGCGACCAGGTCCGCCACCTCCTCGGGTTCGGTGATGCGCCCCGAGGCGATGCCGAACTGGCCGGGCAGGCTTGCGAGCAGGTCGTCGTGGCCGATCCCGGACGCGGCGGCCACCCTGCCGCCGAAACCGTCCGGGTCGGTCCAGAGCGGGCTGGCGACGACGCCCGGGGAGACGGTGTTCACGCGGACACCGCGCGGCGCCAGTTCCTCGCTGAGCCGCTTTCCGAACTGGGTCAGCGCCGCCTTGGCCTCCGCGTAGCCGACCGGCGAGCCGCCGGGCACACGGGCGTTGATCGAGGAGATGTTCACGATCGCGCCCTTGCGTTCCAGGATGCTCGGCAGCGCCGCCTTGGTGGTCCACACCGCGCTGAACAGGTTGAGGTCGAACATCCTCTGCCACTGCTCGTGGCCGACGTCGAGGAACCCGCCGAGGGTCAGCCCGTCCGGGTCGCCCGCGCCGACGTTGTTGACAAGGAAGTCGATCCCGCCGACCGCGGCGAGCGCCTCATCGACGATCGACGTCGCCCCGTCGCGGGTGCTGAGGTCGACGGACACGGCCGCGGCGGCGACCTTCTCCAGTTCGGGGGTGACGGTGCGGGCGGCGCCCACCACCCGGACGCCCTCCGCGGCCAGGGCCTGAGCGATCGCGAGGCCGATGCCGCGACTCGCGCCGGTGACCAGAGCGGTCCTTCCGCTGATGCCGAGATCCATGATCTTCCTTTCTGAACCAGCGAGTTCTTGAACTAGAGGTCAAAAATGAGGGCGTGAAAAAGGGCGTTCGTCCGAAGTGCCGCGCCTCAGAGGCCGGCCAGGGCGGTGTCGATGATCCGGTACAGCTCCGGCCGGCCGAACGTCTTGGCCATGACCCGCAGCCCCGCGAGGGTGGTCTGGAAGAGCAGCGCCTGCGCCTTGGCGTCGACGTCCCGGTCGACGTCGCCGTCCCGCTGCCCCTGCTCGATGCGGGCGGCGAACAGCCCGATCATGCGCTCCTCCATCCGGTGCACCGCGCGGGTGGCCTCCTCGTCACGTCCGCCGAGCTCGCCGACCGTGTTCTGGGCCAGGCAGCCGCGGCGCACCGGCCCGTCCAGGTCCATGTCCACGAGCATCGCGAAGTACGCGCGGAAGCGCTCCTTGGTGGTGCCCGGCCGCCAGAGGAACTCCTCGGTCAGCTCCGCACCGCTCCGGCTGTAGAGGTCCAGCGCCTTGGCGAACAGCTCGCGCTTGGAGCCGAAGGAGTGGTACAGGCTGCCCTTGGCCACTCCGGTCGCCGCGGCCAGGTCGGCGGGGGACGTGTCGGCGTAGCCCTTGGTCCAGAACGTCTCCATCGCCTGCGCGACGACCACGTCCGGTTCGAAGCCCTTCGGTCTCCCCATGCCGCAACTGTAGCGAGTATTTGACCTAGAGGTCAAATACTCGTGGGCGCGGGCCGGGAGCCACTCCGGCCCGCCGCTCGCCGCGGCCGCTCAGACGAAGGCGGACCGGTGGTCGCGGACGAACTGCTCGAAGGTCGTCGGCTCGCGGCCGGTGAGGTCGCGGACCGTGGTGGTGACGGTCTCCGCGCCGCCGCCCCGGTACGCGCGGCTCACCTCGATCAGGGCGTCGGCGTGGAACGCGGGCGGGCCGCGTTCCAGCATGGCGGCCCGGGCGTCGGCGTCCGAGAGCCCGACGAAGCGGACCGGCCTGTCCAGGACCCGGGAGAGCACCCCGGCGGCGTCGTAGGTCAGCGCCTCGGGGCCCGTGAGGGCGTGGACGCGGCCGTCATGAAGCGCCGAGCCCACGGCCCGCCCGCCCCCGCCACCAAGATCATGTCCCGCATGCTGTCCGCCCCCGCCGACGACCCGCCGTGTTCCTCCGTCAGGTGACTGAGTCGGTCTAGGACGGGGGCGACGGCGGTGAGGCGCGGCGGGCGAAGGCATGCGACGGAAGCGATCCCTGTCGCGGCCGGATCAGGATGGCCAGTGTTCCCAGGCAGCGCGAACGAAAGGACACGAGCTATGCCCGACAACGTTCTGGGTGGGAAGACCGTGCTGGTCACCGGTGGAGCGAAGAATCTCGGCGGCTCCATCTCACGCGACCTCGCCGCCGCCGGGGCGAATGTCGCAGTCCACTACCACAGCCGTTCCGACAAGGGGCTGGCCGAAGACACGGTCGCCGCGTGCGTTGGAGCGGGCGGGGGCGCCTTCGCGGTCGAGGCCGACCTGACGTCGGTGGCGGAGGTCCGGCGGGTGCACGACGCGGTGATCGGCCGCTACGGGGCGCTGTACGCCACGGTGAACACGGCAGGGCTGGCGAAGGGCGCCCCGATGACCGAGGTCACCGAGGACGAGTACGACGCCCACTTCGCCGTCAACGCCAAGGCCGCGTTCTTCGTCATGGCCGAGACCGCCAAGCGCGTCGAGGACGGCGGCAAGATCCTCAACTTCGTGTCGTCCCTGCTGGCCGCCTATACGGGCCGGTACTCGGTGTACGCCGGAAGCAAGGCGCCCGTGGAGCATTTCACCAGGGCGCTGTCCAAGGAGCTGGCCGGGCGGCGCGTCTCGGTGAACAACCTGGCGCCCGGGCCGATGGACACCTCGTTCTTCTGGGACGCCGCGGCGCCGGGGGAGGACGACTTCTCCCGGGGGCAGACGCCTTTCGGTGAGCTGACCAAGGTCGAGTTCGTCGTCCCGTGGGTGCGGTTCCTGCTCACCGACGGCTGGTGGCTGAACGGGCAGACCGTCTTCCTCAACGGCGGCTTCGCCACCCGGTAGGCGTCCGGCCGCAGGCGGCACCGGGCCGTTCCGGGGGCCGCCCCTGCGCCGCCTGCGGTCGGCGATTCGTGGAAGGACGGCTTACATGAGCGAAGGAAGCCGTGCCGGTGGGAGATCGTGGGAACGCCCTTTTCCGGCGAATCCCGGCCTGGGCAGGTGCGGGCGTCGCGCGGATCCTCCGCCGTGGTGACCGGCCTCCGGCCCCTCGGCATCGCACCGCGCCCGGACGCCGGCTCCCCTGTGGCTAGGGCCCATCTCGAAGTGGGCCGGGACTTTGAAACACAGCCTAGTCGCCGCCCAAGTCGACCAGGTGCAACTGGCTGCGTGCAGTGATGCCGAGTTTGGGATAGATCCGGTAGAGGTGTGAGCTGACGGTCCGGTGGGAGAGGAGCAGCTGCATCCCGATCTCCCGGTTGGTCATGCCGCTCGCGGCGAGCTTGGCGATCTGCAGCTCCTGCGGGGTGAGCCGGTCCAGCGTGCTCGGCGCCGCACCCGCGACCGGTTCACCGGTCGCGCGGAGTTCGGCTCGGGCGTCCTCGCCGAACGCCTTGATGCCCAGCGCGTCGAAGCTCTCCAGCGCGGCCCGCAGCAGCGGGCGGGACTCGACGAGCCGGCGCCGGCGCCGCAGCCAACGGCCGTAGGCGAGCAGCAGCCGGGCCCGGTGGAACGGCCAGCTCGACAGCCTGCTCTGCAGGGCCCGCTGGTAGAGCGGTTCGGCCTCTTCGTCGGACGCGACCAGCGGGTGGGCGTACGCCGCCATCGCGTTCAGGTACGGGGACGTCGTCTTCGCGGCCAGGTCGTCGAGCCGCGCGAGGTGGTGTTCCGCCTCGTCGCGGCGGCCTGTGCGGACGGCCGCCTCGATCAGGTCGGCGATCCCCAGGTAACCCACGAACGGGTGGTAGGCGATGTCGGACGGATCCAGCGCCCGGGCGAGCTGCTCGAACGCGTCGCCGTGCTGGTTGTTGACCAGAGCGTGCCGTCCCCGCGCGAACTGGGCGAAACCGAGGATGGACTGCGCACCGACCGACAACAGCTCCGCCTCGGTGCCCCGGATGAGCCCGTCCGCGGTCGCGTGGTCGCCGCGTTCGCTGGCCAGCGTCGCCGCGGCCAGGTCGGCGACCAACGCCCACCGGGGCCGACCGGTGTCGCGGGACAGCCGGCCCGCCTCGTCGGCCGCGGTCGCCGCCAGCCGGTGCTTGCCGAGATGCAGCGCCGCCCACGCCTGGGAGGCGAGGGCTTCGCCGAGCAGCCCGAGCCGGCCCTGCCGGCGAAGGCCGTCGACCGCCGCGCACAGGAACGGCCAGGAGAGCTCGAAGGCCCACACGGCGGTCAGCGAGGCGCCCAAGGCGTGCTGCTCGGCCGGATCGCCGAGGGACTCCGGGGTGAGCCCGGCCGCCTTCTCGATGACCCATGCCGCCTCCCGCACCGGATCCGCGCATGCGGCGATGGACAGCACCAGCGGGTCGCCGTCGTGCCTGCTCAGTCGGCGCGCCGTCCGCACGACTAGATCACGGGTCTCCTGGGTCGGGTTGCCGTACCAGCAGCCGGTGGCCAGCGGTAGCAGTACCCGGAGTCCCAGTGCGGCGCCGTCGCGCTCGGCCTCGGCCAGCCGGTCCGCGACCTCGGCGAAGGACCGCACCCGCGCCGGGGTGAACCAGCTCTCCTCGTTGAGGGCCTCGGTCCACAACGTCAAGCGCAGCCGCTCGCCCTCCTCCAGCCGGGTGAACCTGGCCTCGGAGAGCTGCTGCCGTGCGCCCGCGGCGTCACCCAGCTCGAAGTTGATCTCCGCTGAGCGCAGCAGGAGGCGGCCCCGATGCGTGTCCGGGTCGCTCAGCAGCGCCGCCCGCCGCAGGGCCTCCGCGGCTGCGCGCGGGGCGCCGCGGTCGAGTGCGCGCAGGGCGGCCGCTTCCAGATCGAGCGCCACCTCGTCGTCCGGACCCGTGTTGGCGGCGGCCCGGTGCCAGGCCCGGCGCTCGGGCTGGTCGTCGAGCACGTGGGCCAGCGCGGCGTGCGCGGCCAGCTGTCGCGACGGGCCGGCGGCCTGATAGACGGCCGAGCGGACCAATGGGTGCCGGAACCGCACCTCATGGCCGTCCAGCTCGATCAGCCCCGCTCCGGCGGCGGTATCCAGGGCGCCGAGCACCGCCTCCTGGCCCGCCATCCGTTCCGCGGCCCGCAGGATCTCGACCAGGTCGCCCTCGTCGTCAGCCGCGGCGACCAGAAGGACGGTCTGCACCGGTTCCGGCAGCTCCGCGGCGCGGGCGAGAAAGGTCCGCTCCAGGCGGCGCGCGGCCGGCAGCCACGGCACCGGCGCGTGCCCGCCGCCGCCGTCCAGCAGCGCCGGAAGTTCGATCAGCGCCAGCGGGTTGCCCGCCGCGTCGGCGAGCAGCCGGTCCCGGGCGGGCAGGCTGAGATCCGGCGCCCGGGCCGCCAGGAGCGCGGCCGCCGCCTCGTCGTCGAGCCGCGCGAGCGTCATCTCGGGCAGCCCCGCGTCGTTCAGCACCGTGTCGTGCCCGTCGCGCACCGCGAGGAGCATGGCCACCCGTTCCGCGTCCAGACGATGGGCGATGAAGGCCAGGACCTCACTGCTCGGCCCGTCGATCCACTGGGCGTCGTCGATCACCAGGAGGACGGGTGCCCCGCCTGCCACACCGCTGACGAGGTCCAGCGACGCCTGCCCGACCAGGAACATCTCCGGGGCGGCGCCCTCGGCCATCCCGAAGGCCGTCAGCAGGGCCTCCCGCTGCCGGGGCATCAGCGACGGCGCGCGGTCCAGGACCGGCCTGAGCAGCTGGTGGAGGCCGGCGTAGGGGACCGACGCCTCCGACTGCACGCCGACCGCCGACAGGACCCGGCCCCCCTGACCGACTGCGGCATCCCGCGCCGTGCCCAGCAGAGCGGTCTTGCCGATCCCGGCCTCTCCTCTCAGCAGGAGGACGCCGCCCGCTCCGGCCAGGCCGCGAGTGACCAGGTCGGACAGCAGCGCCAACTCGGCATCGCGCCCATAGAGGGCGCCGCGCTCCCAGCCGGCGGGCCCGGGCGCCGGCGGTGCCTGGTTCCCGATGGTGATCATGCGCTTCACGTCCTTCCGTACGATCATGGGGGCTCCGTCAGGCCGGGACGAGGTAGGGGAATCGGCCTCGCCGCAGGTGGCCGGACACGCCCGGCGTGAGACCGGTGGGGACGGCGGTGCCGGTGACCAGCGACAGCATGACCTCCGGCACGTTGTCGGCCAGCGCCCGCCCGTTGCGGGCCGCGAAGCCGAACGTCGCGGGCATGCCGACGACGTAGGGCAGCATGTCGGGAAGCAGTTCGCGGGCGACGGCCGCGCCGTAGGCCCGCGGGTCGCCGACCGTTCCGGCGGCGGCAGTGACGGCGGCGACCGCGCCGGCGAGGCGACCGGCCTCCTCGGCGACGTCCCGTGACGGGTGCCCGTGGTCGGCCGGGTCCGGGCGGCCGGCGTCGCCGGACCGGAAGATCGACCCCATCATCGGGTGGCCGACCCGGTCCGCCAGCCGCCAGCCGTCGGCACCGGCGGCGAGCCTGGTGGCGCCCCACACGCCGGTGCGGGCGCCCGGCCGCAGGAGCGGACCGGAATCGGGGATCTCGATGACGATCGACTCCACCGTGGTGCCGGAGAAGCTGTTCTGCGCGTCCGCGGGATCCCAGGCGGCCAGGTCGGGCGCGATGCCCCGCGCGACCGCGGAGGTGACCATCGAGAGCAGCGCCAGGTCCACGTAGAAAGGGTCGCCGACTCTCCCGGCCCACAGCCGGATGCCGTTCGCGGTGACCGGCTCGCCAGTCCGGCCGCTGAGCACGAGTTCTCCCGGTTCCCCGTCCCCGGCGTGATCGCAGGTGAGAACGTGCAGGTCCAGGGGCTGGCGCCCGCGGCCATCGGCGTCGCCGAACGTCACCCGGTAGGTGAGGCTCTGCCGGCCGGCGCGGTCGAAGTGCAGCTGGAACTCGTACCGGGCCCCCGGGTGGAAGCCCGGTTCGGCGCGGAGGCCGGTGACGTCCGAGTTCACGTCCATGACCAGTACCGTGCCGACGTCGCCGCGGAAGACGTACAGGTCGGCCAGGAGCAGCTGCCCGCTTCGCGTTGTCGGCGGCATGTCCGGATGGTGGGGCATCTCCGATCCTCTCGGTGCTCTCGGCGGGGCGCATCGGCCACTGCTGCGACGCTAGGCGCGGGCGCGGGCCCGCCGCATCGGTCAAGTGACCATTGGGCGGCGGCCCCGTGCCTGGTCAGCGCTGGTTTGACCGGTAACCTGGCGAGGTGCGACTGACCGGGCGAAGCGAGGAAATCGACCGGCTTCATGATCTGATCGGCGCGGTGCGGGAGGGCGGCACGTCGCTGGTCCTGCGCGGTGAGCCCGGTATCGGCAAATCGGCCCTGCTGGAGGAGGCCGCCGCGTTCGCCCGCGCGTCCGGTATCAGCGTGCTGACGACGACCGGTGCGGAGTCCGAGACGCACCTGCCTTACGCGGGGCTCCACCAGTTGCTGCGGCCCATGCGCGGCCGTTTCGACGTCCTGCCGCCGGCCCAGCGGGCGGCGCTGCGGGCCGCGCTCGGGATCACCGAGGGGACCGTGACCGACGGCTACCTGGTGGCGCTCGCCATGCTGAACATGCTCGCCGACACCGCGGAGACCCGGCCGATCCTGATCGTCGTGGAGGACGCGCACTGGCTCGACCCGGCCTCCGCCGACGTGCTCGCGTTCCTGGGCCGTCGGCTGGAGTCGGAGCCGATCCTGCTGCTGGCCTCCGCCCGGACCGGCACGGCGAGCCGCTGGGACGAGGCGGGGTTGCCGGAGCTGGCCGTCCCGCCGCTGTCCGGGCACGACGCCGCCGCGCTGCTCGACGCGGGCGCCGCGGGCCTGTCCGCCGCGCTGCGCGCCCGGCTGCTCGCCGAAGCCCGGGGGAACCCGCTGGCACTGATCGAACTGCCGGCCGCGATCGAGGGAACCGACGGCACCGCCCTGCTCGCGAGCCCGTGGCTGCCTCTGACCACCAGGTTGGAGAGCGCGTTCACCCGCCGGTTCGCCCTGCTTCCGGCCACGGCGAAGGCGGCCCTGGAAGTCGCCGCGCTGAACGACAGCGCGGACCTCACCGAGACGCTCGCGGCCGCGGCGGCGGTCATCGGCCGGCCCGTGACCGCCGCCGACCTCCAACCGGCCGCCGACGCCCGCCTCATCGCCGGGGACGGCGGCCGGCTGACCTTCCACCACCCCCTCGTCCGCTCGGCCATCCACCAGGGGACGAGCGCCGAGCGACGCCGTGAACTGCACCGGGCGCTGGCCGGGGTCCTGGCCGACAGGCCCGACCGCAGGACCTGGCACCTGGCGGCGGCCAGCGACGGCCCGGACGAGGACATCGCGGCCGCTCTGGAGGCCGTCGCGGTCAGGGCCCAGCGCCGCAGCGACGGTACCGCGGTCGCCGCGGCCCTGGAGCGGGCGGCCCGGCTCACCCCGGATCCGGAGCGGCGTGCCGACCGGCTGCTGCGGGCCGCGGACGCCGCTGTCGAACTCGGCCGGCCGGAGATCGTTCACCGGCTCCTGGAGGAAGTCGGCCGGCTCGACCTGTCCCGGCAGCGGCGCGCCCGGCTGGCATGGATCAAGGCCGCGTTCGAGGACGGCCTGCGGGACGGGAGCACCGACGCGGCTGCGCTCGCCGATCTCGCCGAGTCCGTCGCCGCCGACGGGGACGTCGATCTCGCGGTGCGGATCCTCTGGAGTGCCGCGTTGCGCTGCTTCTGGAGCGAGCCGGGCATGGCGGCCAGGGACCGGATCGTCGACGCCGCCGAGCGGCTCCCGCTCGACCCGCTGGACGCCCGGCTGCTGGCCATTCTCGGCTACGCGGCGCCGATCGCCCGGGGAGCGGTGGTCATCGAGCGCTCCGAGCGGCTGCTGGAGCAGTCCGTCCTGGACCCGCAGACGGTGCGGCTCCTCGGCAGCGTCGCCGTCCTGGTCGGCACCTTCGACGTGGCGATGGCCCAGTCCGCCGCCTCGCTGGACGGCCTGCGGGAACAGGGGCGGCTGCAACTGCTGACCCGGGCGCTGGCGGCCCAGGCGTGGTCGGCGGCCCAGCTCGCCGACCTCACGGTGGCCCTGCCCGCGGCCGAGGAGGCCGGCAGGCTCGCCCAGGAGACCGGGCAGCCGTTCCTGCTCGGCCTCATCCTGGCCACGCAGGCGAAGATCGCCGCACTGCGCGGCCAGGTCGAGCGGGCGGCCGAGCTGGCCGCCGAGGCGGAACGGATCGGCACGCCCGTCGGTGCGCGCAACGTGCTCGCCACCGCCCAGCACGCGCGCGCCCTCGCGGCGCTGGCGGAGGGCGATCACCCCCAGGCTCTCGCGCGCCTCCTGCGCATGCACGACCTGGCGGACCCCTCCAACCAGCTCGCTCTCAGCTGCCACACCATCGCCGATCTCGCCGACGCCGCCCGCCGCGGCGAACGCCCCGGGGACGCGGCGGGCGTACTCGCCCGGATGGAGGTGGCGGCGAAGGCCACGACCTCGCCCTCCCTGCACGACGGCCTGCGGCTGGCCAGGGCGTTGCTGGCGGCTCCGGAGGAGGCGGAGGCCCTCTTCCACGCCGCTCTTGCCGCGGACCTGGCACGGCGCCCCTTCGTCCGGGCGCGCACGGAACTCGCCTACGGGGAATGGCTCCGCAGGCAGCGCCGCGCCGCCGAGTCCAGGCAGCACCTCCGCGCGGCCCGGGACGCCTTCGACGCACTCGGCACCTCACCTTGGGGTGACCGCGCGCGCCGCGAACTGCGGGCCGCGGGCGAGCGCAGCGGCGAACGGCGGACCGCCTCCAGCGACCTGCTCACCCCACAGGAGCTTCAGATCGCGCAGATGGCGGCGCAGGGTCTCACCAACCGGGAGATCGGCAAACGCCTCTACATCTCGCACCGCACGGTGGGCGCCCACCTGGCGAAGATCTACTCCAAGCTCGGGGTCACCTCCCGCGTCCAGCTGCACCACGCCCTGGTGTGATCAGACTCCCCTTGGAGAACCTGCCTGAGCAGGGGTTTCGATGAGTCCGGAGTCATGTGACGCATGCGTGTCGCGAGTCCCGGAGGACAGGCTCGTCTCGTAGGAACCCGTCCGGTCCTTCCCGGTCCGGGCCTGTCTCAACGAGGGGCGCAAGTGACTGCTGTGAGCAATGGTCCGTTGACCCGCGGCCTGCTGGTCGCGGGTAAGGAGATCCCGGCCGTGTCCGGGCGCGTCACCGACACGAACGATCCGGTGACCGGCGAGGTGGTGGTGCGGGTGCCCGCCGCGGGAGCGCGGGACGCTGCGGTGGCCGTCGAGGCGGCGCACGGCGCGTTCGCCGGATGGGCCGCGACCGCCCCGACCACCCGCCGGGCCCTGCTGGAGCGCGCTGCGGATGTGCTGGAGCGTCGCGCGGGCGAGTTCGCCGAGATCATGCGGGCGGAGACCGGGGGCACCCGGACATGGGCAGCGTTCAACATCGGGATGTCCGCCACCCTGATCCGGCAGGCGGCGGGCACCGCCACCAGGCCGGCCGGGTCGGTGCTGGCGAGCGACGTCGCGGGCGAGTGGTCGCTCGCGGTGCGGGAGCCCGCCGGAGTCGTCGCCTCGTTCGTGCCGTGGAACGGCCCGCTCATCCTGTGCGCCCGCGCGATCGCGGTCGCCCTGGCGACGGGGAACCCGGTGGTGATCCGCCCCAGTGAGGACGCGCCGATCACCTCTGGCTACTTCCTCGCCGACGTCCTCGCCGAGGCGGGGGTACCGGACGGCGTCGTCAACGTCCTGACGAACGACCGCGCGGACGCGCCGGAGGTCGTCGAGGCGCTGATCGCCGATCCGCGGGTCCGCCGGGTGAACTTCACCGGTTCCACCGCCGTGGGCCGCATCGTCGGACGCCTGGCGGGCGACCATCTCAAGCCGGTCATCCTCGAACTCGGAGGCAAGAACCCCATCCTCGTCCTCGACGACGCCGATCCGGAGTACGCCGCGTCGGGGGTCACCGTCGCGAAGTTCATGAACTCCGGGCAGATCTGCCTGTCGGTGGACCGCGTCATCGTCCAGCACGGCATCGCGGACGCGTTCGTGGACGCCTTCGTCGCCAAGGCCGGAGGGCTGCCGCAGGGCGACCCCGGCAACGGGGACACCCTGGTCGGCCCGGTGATCAGTACGCGGGCGGCGGAGCGGGTCGCCGGGCTCGTCGCCGATGCCGTCTCCAAGGGGGCGCGGGTCCTGCTGGGAGGCGGGCCCGCCCGCGGGTCCTTCTACCCGGCCACCATCCTGGACCGGGTAGCTCCGAACATGCGGATCTACCGGGAGGAGATCTTCGGTCCGGTCGCCACGATCCACCGGGTCGGCACCGACGACGAGGCCGTGGAACTCGCCAACGACACCGAGTACGGGCTGTCCAGCGCGGTCTACACCGAGAACGGAGGCCGGGGACTGGCTGTCGCCCGGCGGCTGCGCCACGGGAACGTGCACATCAACGACCACTCGGTCGCGGACGAGCCCCAGGCCCCGGTCGGCGGGGTCAAGGACAGTGGCTTCGGCCACTTCGGCAGCGACTGGGGAGCGGAGTTCTTCACCGAGACCCGGTGGATCACCCTCGCCGACCGCCACACCGTCTATCCCGTGTGACCCCTTCCGGGCCGCGGCGCGCCGTCCAGGCGGCCGCCGATCGGCCCGGCCGAGCCTCCGGAGACCCGACATGCCGGACGTCCTGACCGAGCTCCTCACCCTGCACCCGTCACCTCCCCGCCACCGCAGCGCCGTCATCGCCGCGGCCTGCACGGCGGCACCGGTCCTGATCGGAGGGACGCTCCACCAGCCCGGACTGGGCCTGGGCGCGAGCACCGGCGCCCTCGCCGCCCTCTACGGTGGCCGCGGCGCCCCCCTGCGGGACGCGGCGGCCGTCGGGGGAGCAGGGCTGGCCCTGACCGCCGGGATGGCGCTCGGCGGCACCCTCGCAGGGCAGGCGTGGGGCGCGGTCCTGGGCACCGCGATGTGGACGTGCCTGGTCAGCGCCATCTTCTCCGTCGCGAACGCCCGCCCGCCCGGCATCGTCATGCCGGTCCTGGTGTGCGCGGCCGGTGCCGGGCTGCCCCCGGGCCACGCGGTGCAGCGCGCTGCCGCTGTGGCCGCCGTCGCGGCCTGCGCGACGGTGCTCACCTGGGGCGCCGCCAGGCCTCGTCGCGCCGTGTCCGGGACCGGGCTCGCCATCCGCCGGACGGACGTCCGCCGCCTGGCGGCGGAACTCCCCGCCTCGCCGGTGCCCTGGGCGGCGACGCGGGCGGCGACGGCGGTGGCGCTCGCAGGGTCGTTCTCGCTGCTGTGCCAACTCGGCAGGCCGTCCTGGGCCATGGCCGCCGCGGGGGCCGTGCTGGGGCGCGGCGGCCATGCCGCCAGCGCCAATGCCCGCGCCCGGCTGCGGGGTGCGGGAACCGCCGTCGGTTGCGTCCTCGCCGGGGCGCTGGCCGCGCTGGAACCGCGCGGGATCATGCTCGCGGCCCTGCTGGCGTCCCTCACCTACATCACCGAACTGGTCGTGATCCGCAACTATGCCCTGGCCATGGTCTTCGTGACCCCCCTCGGGGTGCTGCTCGCGACCTCCGCCGCCCCGGCGTCGGCGGTGACCGGGACCACCGTGGACCGCCTCCTGGAGACGGTGTCCGGCTGCCTGGCCGCCGTGGTCGCCGGCCAAATGGTCACTCGCCGCTGGGCGGTCGTCCAGCGGCGCCGTGCGATCGCGGCCGTGCTGGAACGGACGGCGGAGCTGCTGGAGCACCCGCAGGCGGGCGCTGCGCCGGTCCACCGGGCCCGCGGGCGGCTGGCCCTGGTCAGCGAGCGCACCGCGGGAGAACGCCGTGGCGTACGGGCCGCGGCAGCCGCCCTCGACCCCGTCGCCGCGGCGGCCGAGGAGCTGGCCGAACGCGCCACGAACGGCGCCCTCGCCGAGGCGGGCGACGAGACCGTCCCGGTCGCGCTCCGGCACTTCGCCCGCCTGGTCCGCGATGGCCGTCCGCGGCCGTCCCGGAGCTTTCCGGCGCCGCTCACCGAGCTGGCGACCGGCCTGAACGCCTGGCTCACTGCGGACATCGCAGACCGGGCACGCCACGGCGGGGCTTGCGCCGTGGCCGCACGAGCGTCCTCGGCGACGCACAACACCTTTCCACCACGTCAGGAGTCCATCATGACCAGCACCGTTCTCCCCGTCACCGTCCAGAACGCGGTCGACGCCGCCAACGCCGGGGACACCGACGCCTTCCTCGCCTGTTTCAGCCCGGACGGCGCCGTCGACGACTGGGGGCGCCTCTTCCGCGGGCACCAGGCCATCCGCCGCTGGAGCGACGCGGAGTTCATCGGCGTCTCGGTGCGGCTCACCGTCACCGGCGTCCGGCGGTCCGGCGACACCGTGACCGTCAGCGCGGAGGTCGGGGGCGACGGCTTCAACGGCCCCTCCCATTTCGCCTTCACGCTCACTGGGGAGAGAGTCGCGCTGATGCGCATCACGGCGTGATGCCACCCGCGGCGCGGTGGCTCCTCGACCTCGGTGATGCCGAGGAGCCTCCTGCCGTGCCGGACCCGTCAGGTCATCGCGGACCTGGTGGGACCGGTGACGGCCGGTACGGCCGCCCGGCGCTGGCGCGCCCGCAGGATCAGCAGCCCCACCAGCGCGTCCAACGCGAACAGCGCCCAGCTCAGCATCGTGGCGAGCCGCAACTGCGCCGAGGTAAGCGCGCCGGGACCGGCGCCGAACCGGAGGGGCGCCTGGGACGGGGAGGCGGTGAGGAGCGGCGTCAGCCATTGCGCGATGCTTGGGGAGGCGTCCCAGAAGGCATGCAGCAGGACCACCACCACGAACCAGCCCAAGAGCGCGGTGCTGGGCCGCGGGCGACCGCCGCGTGCGGCGGTGGCGAACAGCGCTCCGCCCAGGATCGCCGTCCACAGCCCGTGCCCGACCGGCGCCAGGATGCCGCGGAGCACCTCGCTCTCGACGGCGTCCAGCAGGGACAGGCCATCCCGGGTGAACAGCGCGTTGAACGCGTAGCCGGCGCTTTCGAAGGCCGCGAAACCGAACCCGACGGCCGCGCCGAGCGCCAGCCCGTCCCGCATGGTGTAGCGGAGCACGGTGCGTGCCAGCAGCCACAGCGCCGCCAGCTTGACCCCCTCCTCGATCAGCCCGACGCCCAGGTAGGTGAGCCCCGACGGGTGACGCAGGAACACCGACTCCAGAAGGGAGGCGCCGAGCACCCCTGTCACGCCGCCGTAGACGAAGGCGGTCAGCACGTGCTGCGGGGTGAGCACCTCGTCGGCTCGCTCCAAGGCGAAGGCGGCGAACGTGACGGGGACCAGGAAGCTGCCCAGCAGGATCAACGTCGGAACGAGGTTGGCGTTCTCCGTCGCGAAAGTGATCAGTACGGTGGCCAGCCACAGCGCGGAGCCGATGACGAAGATCCGCACCCAGCCCGGCGCGTGCCGCCGGGGCCGGGGGGAGAGGGTTCCGGACTTCGGTGGGGACATGCGTCGCTCCTTGTGTTCGATCAAAGCGGGGGACGGGTGCCCGTCGAGGCTCCCGGTTCCGCGGACGTCCGGCGTCGATGCCGAGAGGAGATTTCGTGACAGTGGGATTCCGGTACCGCGGGACGGAGAAGGCCCTCATGACAGCCCGCCGAAGCGATGTCCGCTTGCCGTGCCGCGCCGGAGGCGCCCGTCCCTGGCGCGTTCCGGCGGCCGCCGCGGAGTTCCGGGCCCGCCGGCGCGGCAGGGGCCGGTCAGCGGGCGAGGAAGTCCAGGAGGGCGGGTTCGACGACCTCCGGGCGCGGCCAGCCGATGTCGGGCGGACCGCCGTGTGCCGTGACCACGTCGAGGCCCGCGATGAAGTCGTCGAGGAACGCTCTGAAATTGGCGGGCCGGTTGGTGATGACTCGGTAGCCCGCCAGTGGCGGCACGCGTTCCCGGCCCTCGTGGTAGATATCGATCGGAGCCGAGTTCCTCTGGCCGGCGGTGACGTAGGGCATGAATGCAGCCTCTCCTGGTATTCCAGGAACAGAGTTCCCTTGGATTCCAGTTCATCTCCGCAGGGCCGAGAAATCTGTCAGGCCGCCTCCAGAACTCGGGACGGCCTTCCCGATCCCGCGCGTGGGGAGAACCCCACGCGCGTGCGGGTGGGAGGAAGTCAGGTGACGCCCGTGATCGGCAAGCACCTATGAGCGCGCGATTCCGGGTCGTTCTCGGCGAGGACCAGCCCATCGTGCGGGAAGGCATCATCGCGATGCTCTCCCGGGGCGGCATCGAGGTCGTGGCGTCTGTCGGGGACGCCACCGAGCTGGTACGGGCCGCCGCCGCGGAGCGACCGGACGTGGTGATCACCGACATCCGGATGCCGCCGCGCCTCGCCGACGACGGGCTCCGGGCTGCACTGCGGATCAGACAGGCGCACCCGCGGATCGCGGTGATGGTCCTCTCGCAGTTCCTGGACCCGTCCTACGTGCTCGATCTGGTCGGGGACGACCCGTCCGGCATCGGGTACCTGCTGAAAGAGAAAGTGGCCGGCGCCGGGGCTCTGGCGGACGCGGTGCAGAGGGTGGCCGGCGGGGGCTCCGCGCTCGATCCGGACGTCATCTCCAGCCTGGTGGGCCGCCGGCGAAGAGCGGATCCGCTGAGCGCGCTGACCCCGAGGGAGAGGGACGTCCTCGCGCTCATGGCGGAGGGCCGCTCGAACGGCGGGATCGCCGAGGACCTCGTCGTCACCGTCGCGGCCGTCGAGCGGCACGTGACCGGCATCTTCCAGAAGCTCGGGCTGCAGCAGGCCGACTCCGCTCAGCACCGCCGGGTACTGGCCGTCCTGCGGTACCTCAGGCTCTAGCGGCCGGGGCGAAGAGCGCCGTCAGATCGGCGTCGAACAGCCGGTCCTTGGCGACGAAGCCCGCCACGCCGGCCTCGGCGAGCTCTCCGTCCGCCCAGGGCACGAGTTCGGTGGAGGTGAGGACGATCCGGGGGGTTCCAGGCCGCCCCTTCAGCGCCCGCGCCACCCGCAGGCCGTCCTGGTCGGGCAGGTGCAGGTCCAGCAGCAGGCCGGCGGGCCGTTCCCTGCGGACCGCCGCGACCGTTCCGGCGCCGTCGGCCGCTTCGGCGACCACGCTGAACCCGCGGGCGGACAGCAGGGCGGTGGCCACGCGGCGGAACCCCGGGTCGTCGTCGGCGACAACGACGGTGCGGGGCGGCGCGTCGGAGGGCCGGTCCGGCGGTGTTCCGGTCGCGGAGGACGGCCCGGCGGCCAGGGGGATCTCGATGTGGATCCTGGTCCCGGCGCCGGGCGGCGAATCGATCGAGAAGGCGCCGTCGAAGGCCGCGACCCGGTCGGCCATGCCGACGACTCCGCTGCCCCCGGTGCCGGTGGTGGCGCCGCCGATGCCGTCGTCGGCCACGTGGAGCCGCAGCGTCTCCCCGGCCTGGACGGAGATCTCGACACCGGACGACTGCGCGTGCTTGACGGCGTTCGTCAGCGCCTCGGCGAGGATGAAGTAGGCGTTGGACTCGACCGCGGCGGGGAGGCTCAGGCCGGGGTCGCAGGTGACGGTGACCGGGATGGGGCATCGCGACGCCAGCGACTCCAGTGCCGCGGGAAGACCCTTGACGGTCAGCGTGGACGGGTGGACGCCGGCGGCGAGCTCCCGCAGCTCGTCGATGGCGGCCTGCGCGTCGGCGATGCACCGGTCCAGGAGCGTGGCGGCGGCGGCGGGATCGTCCGCCTCGCGGGCAAGCCGCAAGCCGATCAGCAGGCCGACCAGCCGCTGCTGGGCGCCGTCGTGCAGATCGCGTGCCGTCTGCCTGCGCACCTGCGCGACGCCCTGGACGATACGCCGCTGCGCCGCGCGGGACTCGTCGGCCCGGATGCGCGCGGCGTCACGCTCGCGGCGCGCCCGTTCCAGCTCCCGCAGCTCGGTCGTGTCGTGGAAGAAGTAGACGGCTCCCCGCCCGTTCGGGAGTCTGATCGGGGACGACCACCATGACGCTGGGAAGCAGGTCCCGTCCCGTCGCACGAACCACTCGTCGTCACCACCGGCCGGCCTCCCGGCCCGCAGGGATGTGATGATCTCGCATCCGGGCGTACAGGACGGCGAGCCCACCGCGCCCTGGAGGTGCAGGATCTCGTGGCTCGGCCGGCCCAGTAGCTGGGCTTCCTCGTCGTAGCCGAGAGTCGCCAGAGCGGCGGGATTGGCGTAGCGGACGCGCCCGTCCCCGGATACCACCAGGACGGCCTGCGGAACCCCTCCAAGGATGTCCGGCAAGAGCGCCGTGTCGATCGCTGTCACCTGATGCCCTCCGTCGCCGGGCGCAGCACGTCGAGCGGAGTTCGTCCGCGCGTTGCGGTCGGTCGTGTTGCCCGTTCTCACCATCGTGCCCGGTCAGGGACCGGAATTGCGCATCCCGGTCACCGCGAGGGCGGACGGCGTTCGCTCGACGCCCACCCCCGCGGCCGCCCGGACCGCGCACCGGAGGTGTCAGACGCTCATCGGGTGCGGGTCGAGCAGGTCGGCGAGGCCGACCCGGGTGAGGAACTCCCGGTGGATGCGGTCGGCGACCTCGGACACCTCTTCCGAGCCGTCGTTGGCGGGGTCGATGTGCACCCGGTAGGGGCGCCGGCCGGCGGGGAGCGCGACGATGCGCGCGATCTCCTCGGAGACGAGCGATGCGTCGGCGCCGGCGGGCGCCAGGGCCGCGAGCTTCCGGGAGACTTCCTCCATGAGGTTCGGGAACTTCTCGTCGTACTCGGCCGCGACCGCCGTGTCCTGCGGATGGCCCGAGTGCGCGAAGTGGTTGGTGCCGCTGGTGAACGAGCCGGGCACCACGATGGAGGTCTCGACTCCCCAGCGGGCGAGTTCGACGGAGTAGCTGACCGCCAGGGAGTCCATCCCGGCCTTGGCCGCGAAGTAGGGTCCCAGGTACGGGGGCGTGCCCCCCTTGACGCTCGAGCTGGACACCCAGATCACCAGGCCCCTGCCCGCCGCGCGCATGTGCGGCAGCGCGGCCCGGTTGACCCGCTGGGTCGAAAGGACGTTCACGTCGTAAAGTGCGGCGAGCTGTTCGGGCGTGAAGGCCTCGGCCGGACCGGTGACCATGTGGCCGGCGTTGTGAACGAGGACGTCGACGCGCCCGTGGGCGGAGATGATCTGCCCGATCGCGGCGTCCACCGATTCCTGGGAGTTGACGTCGAGTTCGATGGCGCGCAGGTCGACGCCGTGCCCGGCCGCGTAGTCGGCGGCCGCCTCGACCTGGGGCGCGTTGCGGCCTGTGGTCTCGCGCATGCCGGCGTAGACGGTGTCGCCGGAGTCCGCGAGGGCGCGGGCGGTGAGGGCGCCGAAGCCGCTGGAGGCGCCGGTGATGACGATGATGTTGCTCATGAGGTACTCCTTCAAGGTGCGTGTCGGCTGGTTCGGGGCGGGAGCCGCAGGTCAGGCGAGCCCGCCGTTGGTGAACAGGACCTGGCCGTTCACCCAGCGCGCCGGTCCGGCGAGGAAGGCGACGGACTCGGCGATGTCGGCGGGGGTGCCCAGGCGCTCCAGCGGGGCGGCCTTGGCCAGACCCTCGATCTCTGTCGTGTTCTTGCCCCTGAGGAACAGGGGCGTGGCGGTCGGGCCGGGAGCGACGGCGTTGACGGTGATGTCCCGGCCGCGTAGTTCGCGGGCCAGCACCAGCGTCATGGCCTCGACCGCGGCCTTGCTCGCCGTGTAGGCCCCGTAGGTCGGGAACTGGGTGCGGGTGACCGAGGTGGAGAAGTTGATGATGGCGCCGCCGTCGCGGAGCCGCCGGGCGGCCTGCTGGGACACCACGAAGGTGCCGCGGATGTTGGTCCGGTGCATCCGGTCCAGGTCGTCGAGATCCAGCGTGGCGATCGGCGCCAGCAGCATGATCCCCGCGGTGTTGACGACCACGTCGATGCCGCCGAATTCCCGCTCGACCGCGTCGAACGCGTCGGCCATGGCCTTCTCGTCCGCGACGTCGCCGCGCACCGTGATCGCTTCGCCGCCCGCGGCGGTGATCCCGGCAGCGATCTCTTCGGCCCCGGCCCTGTCACCGGCGTAGTGCACGCCGACCGCGAAGGCGTCCCGGGCCAGGCGTTCCGCGACCGCGCGACCGATGCCTCCGGTGGAGCCGGTCACGAGCGCGACCCGCTTTGTTTCTTGGGACATGAGACTGTTTCCTCTCGTCTTCAGAAAAGAATGTGGACGATTCCCGGGAATGCCGCGCCCTGGTCAGGTGGCCGGGGGCACGTAAGGGAAGGAACACCTCGGCCCGGCGGTGACGGACTCCTTGGTGATGCCGAGCGTGATGGGCGTGTCGGCGGCGAAGGAGAACATCACGTCCGGAGCGTTGTCGGTCATCGTGCGGCCGTTCCAGCCGGCGAAGCCGAAGCACGCGGGCGTGTCGAGCGTGTAGGGCAGCACGTTGGGCAGGAACCGGTCCGCCACATGCCGCCCGTAGTCCTCGGGGTCCTGCGCGGTCCCGTAGGCGCGGACGACACCGGCGACCTTGGCGGCGACGGTCCTGCCGTGGACCTCCCGATCGGTCGACGGGTGGCCCTCGTTGAGGCGGTCGCCCAGCGGTTCGTCCAGCTGGGCGAAGAGCGGGTGGATCATCGGCAGGCCGGCCCGGTTGACGGGCCGCCAGCCGCCGGCGTCGGTGGCCAGCGTGGTCAAGGACCAGACGCCGATGCGCCGGTCGCCGCCGCTGAGCGGGCGCAACTCGTCGTCGGGCACTTCGAGCACGATGGAGTACACGGTGTGACCGGAGAACAGGTTCCGGGCGGCCGCCGGATTCCAGGACGACAGGTCGACCCGGGTGCCCCGCTCGAAGGCGGCACCGACCGCGTGCAGCACGTCCGGTTCGATCCAGAACGGGTCTCCGGCCTCGCCCGTCCAGACCCGCATGCCGCGCGACCCCTCCGCGGCCGCGCCAGTGGTGCCGCGGGCGACGACCGGGCCCGTGCCGGTCGGTTCACGTGCTTCGGGACCGATGATCCGCTGGAGCCGGAAGGCCTGGTCCCCGGTCGCGCCGCGGTCGTCGAAGGTGAACCTGAAGGTGACGTCCTCGACGGCGTCCCCGTTGCCGTCGACCTTGAATTCGTACCGCGCCTCCGGGTGGAAACCACGGGGATTTCCTCCCGCCAGCGAATGGCTCACGTTCATCACGAAAACGGTGCCGAACTCGCCGCGAAAGACGTATTGGTCCGTGATGTCCAGACGCGGATCCTGGCGTGCCAAGGGTGAGTCGAGGTGATGCGACATGATGCTCTGCCTTCTTTCTGCATGGGCCCGCCGGAAAGGAACTGCGAAGCCCGCGCGGGCCGCTGCGGCGACTGATCCGAGTCTTGTCGCCGGGGGAGCCGCACCGCCATTGAGCGGGCTTCAGACCTGTACGGGGGCCATCCCGACGTCACCGTGGGGCCTGCCCTACGTCACGGACGGTCCTACCCGCCCGTGACGTAGGACCCACTGCCATGGCGAGTTCAGAAGCGCGGCATCACCGGGTCCGCAGACCGCCGGCGTCATTTGACGCATGCCCGTCGCCGCTTCCAGGAGCAGCATTCTCATCAGGCGGCGGCCGGGCGGGACCTGGCCGGGGGCCGGGGCCGGCCGCCTGGCTGCCGAGCCGTTCGTCGCCGCGGTACGGGGCGGCATCGGTTCATTGACAGAAAGGTTCGCGCGATGTCCCCGGATGTCATGACCGAGTGGGCCCACCACCCCTTCCAGCAGGACGGGGCCGTGGGGCGGCAGCGAATCGCCCGCGCCCTGCGCCAAGGCGTCCAGGAACGTCTCGCAGGCCTGGTTCTGGAGCTCCAGCTCGCGGAAGAGGCCTTGCCCCCGGGGATCCCGGGGGCCGGCGAGTCCATCGCGCGCGCCCTCGACAGTGCCCGGGCGGCCCTCGACCAGCTGCGCGAACTGACATCCCGCATCCACCCGCCGGGCTTGGACCTTCGGGGACTCTCTCCCTGCCTTGCGGCGCTGGCGGCACAGAGCCCGGTCCCCGTGGCGATCTCAAGGGTCCCCGACATCCGGCTGCCTTCCTCCGTCGAGGCCGGCGCCTACTTCTTCGTGGTCGCGGCGCTCGCGCACGCGGTCGACGAGAGGGGGGCGACACGGGCCGACGTGGCCGTCGACCTCGCCGATCATCTGGAGGTGACAGTCCGGCACGACGGGCGCACCGATGGCGCTCGCCCTGCTCGGCCCGCCCTTCTCCGCAGTCCCCTCGGTTCCGGAGGCACGGTGCGCGTCACGGTGGCAAATGGCGAGACGACGCTGCGAGCGCTCATCCCCACGGGAGGCGAGAGCGCCCCGGCAGGCGGGCGCACTCACGCGCTCGACGAGGGCGATCCGGATCAGCGGGCCAGAGTGACGACGGCGGCCTTCCACTCTCGGCACCGCGGCAACCGCGGACGATGGTGAATCGGAAGATGGGGATCTTTGGGCGGAGTGTCCGAGGGGTCCCCTAGCGTTGGGGCATGGAAGATCATCTCTCGGAGGGGCCGGAGGACGTGGACACGGGGTACCAGCGGCCGCCGGCGGAGGTGCGGTTCGCCGGGGAGCTGGAGAGGCTCCGCGAGAGCGACACCGGGCCGAGGCCGCCCGGCTGGGCGCTCGGCCTGACGGCCGCGCGGCGGTTCATCGTCGGGGACGAGGCGCTCGGCGTCCGCCGCAAGTTCGTGGGCGACACCGCCCTCATCGACCGGGCCCTGGTCACCCTCGCCACCAGCCGGGGGCTGATGCTCGTCGGCGAGCCCGGGACGGCGAAGTCGCTGCTGTCGGAGCTGATCGCGGCGGCGGTCAGCGGCACCTCCACGCTGACGATCCAGGGCGGCGCGGCCACCACCGAGGACCAGATCAAGTACTCGTGGAACTACGCGCTGCTGGTCTCGGAGGGGCCGTCCACGCGCTCCCTCGTCCCGGCGCCGCTGCTCACCGGGATGGCCGAGGGCAAGGTCGTCCGGTTCGAGGAGATCACCCGCTGCCCGCTGGAGGTGCAGGACTCGCTGCTGTCGCCGCTGTCCGACCGCGTCCTGGCGATCCCGGAGCTGTCCCGCGCGGCCTCCGGCGGGAGCGGGACGCCCTCGTCCCACGGGGGGCAGAGCGCGGACGCGATGGTGTTCGCCCGCGACGGGTTCAACATCATCGCGACCGCCAACACCCGCGACCGCGGCGTCAACGAGATGAGCGCCGCGCTCAAGCGGCGGTTCAACTTCGAGACCGTGTTCCCGATCGCCGACTTCGCGACCGAGCTGGACCTGGTCGAGCAGGAGGCGGGGCGGCTGCTGGAGCACAGCGGGGTGGAGGTCGCGCCGCGCCGGGACGTCCTCGAAGTGCTCGTCACCGTGTTCCGGGAGCTGCGCGACGCCACCACCGAGGAGGGCCGGTCGATGGACCGGCTGTCGGCGGTGATGAGCACCGCCGAGGCGGTCTCGGTCGCCCACCAGGTCGGGGTGCGCGGCTGGTTCCTGCGCGGTGAGGAGGGCGGGGCCGCCGACATCGTCGAGTGCCTCGCCGGCACCGCCGCCAAGGACAACCCCGAGGACCTGGCCCGGCTGCGCCGCTACCTGGAGCAGCAGGCTCCCCGCCGCGACGGGGAGCAGTGGAAGGCGCTGCACGCCGCGCGGCACCTGCTGCCCGGCTGATGGCCGCCACGTTCGTCGGCGTCCGGCACCACAGCCCCGCCTGCGCCCGGCTCGTCCGGGAGACGATCCGGCGGCTGCGGCCCGCGTACGTGCTGGTGGAGGGGCCCGCCGACTTCGGCGACCGGATCGGCGAGCTGCTCCTCGGCCACGAGCCGCCCGTCGCGGTCTTCAGCTACTACCGCGACGACGAGCGCGTGCACGCGTCATGGTCGCCGTTCTGCGCCTACTCCCCGGAATGGGTCGCGCTGAACGAGGGCCGGGCCGCCGGTGCGGAGCTGCGGTTCATCGACCTGCCCGCCTGGCACCCGGCGTTCGCCGGGCGGAGCAACCGCTACGCCGACGCCGAGCGCCGCTACGCCGAGGTGACCGGTCGGCTGTGCCGGGAGTTCGCCGTCGACAACACCGACATCCTCTGGGACCACCTGTTCGAGATCGACGCGGAGAACACGGCGGAGCGGCTCGACGCGTACTTCGGGCTCGTGCGGGGCGAGGCGGAGGCCGGGGAGGACGACACCGCCCGCGAGTCCTACATGGCGGAGTGGGTGCGGGCCGCCGAGGCCGACGCCGGAGACCGCCCCGTCGTCGTGGTGACCGGCGGCTTCCACAAGCCGGCCCTCGAAGCGCTCGCCGCGTCCGGCGGCACGGCGTGGCCCCGCGTGCCCGAGCCGCCCGGCGACTCCACCGGCGGCAGCTTCCTCGTCCCGTACTCGTTCCGGCGCCTCGACGCGTTCACCGGCTACCAGTCGGGCATGCCTTCGCCCGAGTACTACCAGCGGCTCTGGGAGGACGGCCCCGGCGCGGCCGCCGGGGCTCTGGTGGAGGCGGTCGTGGCGCGGCTGCGCCGGCGGGGGCAGGTCGTGTCGACCGCCGACCTGATCGCCGCACGCACCCTCACCGCCGGCCTCACCCGCCTGCGCGGCCATCCCGCGCCGGCCCGCGCCGACCTGCTCGACGGCCTGGTGTCCGCGCTGGTGAACGACGACCTCGACCAGCGGCTCCCGTGGACCTCCCGCGGCGTGCTCGCGCCGGGGGCGCACCCGGCCGTCGCCGAGATGGTGGACGCGCTGAGCGGCGACCGGACCGGGCGCCTGCACGCCGACACGCCCGCCCCGCCGCTCGTGGGGAACGCGGCGGCCGAGCTGGCGCGCCTCGGGCTCGACCGCGGCGGCCCGGTCGTGCTGAAGCTGACGACCCCGCGCGGGCTGGAGCGGAGCCGGGCGCTGCACCGCCTGCGCGTCCTGCGGGTCCCGTTCGCGGCCCGCGAGTCCGGCCCCGCCACGGGCGCCGACCCGGAACTGGAGGAGCGCTGGACCCTGGACGCCGCCGACCGCGACGGGCGCCGCCACGCCGCGCTCATCGAGGCGGGCGCCTACGGGCCCACGCTGGCCGACGCCGCGGCGGCCGTCCTGGACGAGCGGATGAACGCCGCGGGCGCCGACATGGAGGACCTCGCCGCCGTGCTGTTCGACGCGGCGCTGTGCGGCTGCGCGGACCAGTCCGGCCGGATCGCCGAGTCGATCGCCGCCGGGATCGCGGGCGCCTCCGACATCGCCGCGCTCGGCGCCGCGCTCGAATCCGTCCTCGGGCTGTGGCGGCACGACCGCGTCCTCGGCACGGCCGGCAGCCCGCTGTTCGGCACGGTCGTCGAGGAGTGCGCCGACCGGATCCTGTGGCTGGCCGAGGGCGTGCGCGGCGGTCCCGCGCCCGCCGACCTGCGCCGGCTGCGCGCCCTCGCCGCCGTCCGCGACGCGCTCCTGCACGCCTCCGGCACGCTGCGCCTCGACCGGGCCGCGGCGCTCGGCGTCGCCCGCCGCGTCGCCGCCGGATCCGGCGCCCCGCCCGACCTGCGCGGCGCCGCGTTCGGGCTCGCCCGCGTCCTCGGCGACGCCTCCGACCCGGTCAGGGCGGTGCGCGGAGCGGCGGTCCCGGCGACGTTCGGCGACTGGCTCGCCGGGCTGTTCGCGCTGGCCAGGCAGGAGGTGCTCGACCCGGGCGCCGCCCTCCTCGGCGTCCTGGACGAGCTGGTCGGCGGGCTCGGCGAGGAGGACTTCCTCATCGCGCTGCCCGCGCTGCGGCAGGCGTTCGAGTTCTTCCCGCCCCGCGAGCGCGCCGCCATCGCCCAAGGGCTGCTGGACCGGCGGAACCTTCGCGGCTCCGCCGGCGCGCTGCTCCGCGCGCCGGACGCGCCGTTGCTCACCGCCGAGGCCCTCGCGCTGGACGCCCGCGTTGACAAGGCCCTCGCGGCGGCGGGCCTCGCCGCGGACGCGGAAAGCCGACCTTCGACGGAGAGCGGGGAGGGACATCGTGATCCCGCCTGACCTGGAACGCTGGCGGCTCGTCCTCGGCGCGCCCGCCGAACCGTGCACGGGCGCGCTGGGCGGCGGGGCCGCCGAACGGGACGCGGCGCTCGGCTGGCTGTACGGGCGCGACCCCGAGCTCGCCAGGCGCGGCGTGCGGCGCGGC
>NZ_JBFARL010000099.1:0-30015 GCF_040674655.1 Actinomadura sp. NPDC049753
GCCGCCCTCGCGGCGCGCGGGCCGCTCGGGGATGATCGGCTCTTCGATCGGGATGCCGGACGGCTGCCGGGCGCCGGTCAGCTTGACCAGCTCGGAGTCGCCGGTGGACACGCGGGTGCGCGGCGCGTTGATGCCGGCGCGGCGCGTCATCGCCGACGTGGAGCGCACCTGGTGCGGCAGGACGAGCGTGACGACGGTGCCGCGCTCGCCGGCGCGGGCGGTGCGCCCGGCGCGGTGCATGTAGTCCTTGTGGTCGGCGGGCGGGTCGACGTGCATCACCAGGGAGACGTCGTCGACGTGGATGCCGCGGGCGGCGACGTCGGTGGCGACCAGCACGCTGATGGTGCCCTCGCGGAACTCGGCGAGGGTGCGGGTGCGCAGCCCCTGGCTCTTGCCGCCGTGCAGGCCCGCCGCGCGGACCCCGGCCTGGGTGAGCTGCTTGGCGAGCCGGTCGACGCCGTGCTTGGTGCGGGCGAACAGGATCGTCCGGCCCTCGCGGTTGGCGATCTCGGCGGTGATGGCGCTCTTCTCCTTGGGCGCCACGAGCAGCAGGTGGTGGTCCATGGTGGCGACGGACTCGTCCACCGGGCCGATCGCGTGCGTGACCGGCTCGTTCAGGTACCGCCGGACCAGGACGTCGACGTCCTTGTCGAGGGTGGCGGAGAACAGCAGCCGCTGCCCGCCGGGCTTGGCGGCGTCCAGGATGTCGGTGACGTCGGGCAGGAAGCCCATGTCGGCCATGTGGTCGGCCTCGTCGAGCACGGCGATCTCGACGTCGGACAGGTCGCAGGCGCCCTGGCGCATCAGGTCCTTGAGCCGGCCCGGGGTGGCCACGAGCACCTCGACGCCGCGGCGCAGCGCGTCGATCTGCTTGAACATCGAGGTCTGGCCGATGACGGTCTTGAAGCGCAGGCCGAGCCCGCGGCCGAGCGGCTCCAGGTTGGTCTGGACCTGCTGGGCGAGCTCGCGGGTCGGGACGAGGATCAGCGCCAGGGGGCGCTTGGGGGCGGCCTTGCGGCCGGAGAGGCGGGCCAGGAGCGGCAGGCCGAACGCCAGGGTCTTGCCGGAGCCGGTCTTGCCGCGGCCGAGGACGTCGCGCCCTTCCATCACGTCGGGGATCGCGGCGGCCTGGATGGGGAACGGCGCCTCGATGCCCTGGCGGACCAGGGCGCTCACCAGAACCGGCGGGAGGCCGAGCTCGGCGAAGGTGGGAACCCTCTCCTCGTCCGCGATGGCGGGCATGGTGGGGTTCTGTTCAGCGGCAGCTGTGGTCACGCATTACCTTCCGAGAGGGGGGCACGTCTCGGGAGGCACCGCGCTGGGTTTGGCCTGCAAGGACGAGCCTGGCGCCGTTCGTCGGCGCCGAAGAGTGATTCCTAGAGTCTAACGTCGTCGGGGGACGACCTTATGCCCCGTCTCCGAAGGAACATGCGCCACGGCACGCTCAACAAGCACACGAGACACCGTTGACGGGGGCGGTGAGCGGGTCCGGTGAACGCCGCGTGACGGCGCCGCCACCGGTCTCCACGGGGTAGCCCTCCCGGGCCCAGTACTCGAACCCGCCGAGCATCTCCTTGACGGGACGGCCGAGCTTCGCGAACTCCAGCGCCGCCTTCTGGGCGCCGTTGCAGCCGGGCCCCCAACAGTAGACGACCACGTCCGCGCCTTCGGGGACGAGCGCTGCGGCGCGTTCGGCGATCTCAGCGGTGGGCAGGTGGACGGCGCCCCGGACGTGGCCCTGCGCCCAGCTCTCGGCGCTCCGGGTGTCGACGACCACGATGCCGGGCGCCCCTTCGGCGAGTCGGGCGGCCACGTCCGACACGTCCGTCTCGAAGGCGAGGCGGGCGGCGAAGTGCCGGAGCGCCTCTTCGGCGGTGGCGGCGGGCACCTGGTCGGCTGCGGACACCTGGTCGGCTGCGTTCATGCTCGGGCTCCCTCGAACGTGAGAAGTCTCTCGTGGCCTTCCCGATCCTCGTGGGGCGGCGGCCGCGTCCGGAAGTGGCGTGAATGCCGCGTATCGCTAAGATCGCGCCATGCGCGTCGCCACCCCGTCCCGCCGGCACACGGTGTCGGTGCTGGTGTTCGACGGCATGGCGCCGTTCGAGCTGGGCACGGTCGTCGAGGTGTTCGGGCTGCCCCGCCCCGAGCTGGACGTCCCCTGGTACGACCTGCGGGTCTGCTCGCTGGAACGCGGCCCGATGCGGGCGGTGGGCGGTTTCACGATGACGGCCGAGCACGGGCTGGACGTGTTCGCGGCGGCGGACACCGTCCTGGTCGTCGCCGTGCCCGACGTCCGCCGGGATCCGCCGCCCGAGGTCGTCGCGGCGCTCCGGGAGGCGCACGCGCGGGGCGCCCGGGTGGCGTCCATCTGCTCGGGCGCGTTCGCCCTGGCCGCCGCCGGGCTCCTGGACGGACGGGCGGCCACCACGCACTGGCGGTACGCCGACCTGCTGCGCCGCCGCTACCCGAACGTGCGGGTGACGCCCGACGTCCTCTACGTGGACGGCGACGACGTGCTCACCGGGGCGGGCAGCGCGGCGGGCCTCGACATGTGCCTGCACCTCGTCCGCAAGGACCACGGCGCCAGGGTCGCCAACGCCGTGGCGCGGCGGCTGGTCGTCCCGCCGCACCGGGACGGCGGGCAGGCGCAGTTCGTGGAGGCGGCGGTGGTCCCGCCGGGAGAGGACGACCCGGTCGCGCGGGCCATGGCGTGGGCGCTCGACCACCTCGCCGAGCCGATCACGGTGGGCCGCATGGCTCAGCAGGCATGCCTCTCGCCCCGCACGTTCCTGCGGCGCTTCCAGCAGCGGACCGGGACGAGCCCGCTGCGCTGGGTGGTCGGCCAGCGGGTCCTGGCCGCGCTGCCGCTGCTGGAGCAGGGCGGCGCGCCGATCGAGGAGGTCGGCGCGGCGGTCGGCTTCGAGAGCCCGGCGACCTTCCGGCACCACTTCACCCGGGCGATGCGCACCTCACCGTCCGCCTACCGCCGCACCTTCCGCACCGCCTGACCCGGGACAGGGCGGCGGACGCCGCCGGGCGGCGGCGGGATGCGCGTCCGGTTACGGTCACGAGCCGGGGTTTCCCCCGGGATTCCTGACCAGCAGAAGTCACGGATGTCAGAGGCAGGTCACGCCATGGCGGCGACCGGCGCGAGCCTGCGGTGACCGCGAGGAGCGGCGAGGTCAGCGCGACTGTCAGGGCCGCGGGGCGAGCGCGGGCGCCGGCCGGCCCGCACGCCCGCAAGATCATTTTGGACGCGACCGAAACGTCAGGCCCCGCGGCGGGAGAACCGAACTCCGGCACAAAGTTCCAGCTCAATCGTTGATCATCGCCCAGGCCCTTTGTTAATCTGCCCGGCAGCCGAGAGGAAGCGGTCTCTTACTGCCGGTAATAGAACACTTCCACTCCGCAACATTTGTTCATCCCACCAACAAATGGAAGCCGTTCTCAGCGACCCTGGCCGACACAATCGGCCGCGCACGCCCTCAGCTACACCCGACCCTTGAGTAGTCAGGTGAACGGTACAAGTAAATGACAGTTCAACCGCAGGCAGTCCCTGCCGCCACACGCGCCGGCGGCACCCTCGGAAAGCGGATCCTGGCGTTCGCCGGCCACCCGCTGTTCCGCGGTGACTCCCAGGTCGTCCACGGCCGCAACCCCTACCGCCGCATGCTCGTGCCGGGCTCGCTGGCCGAGTCCGACTTCGACAGCCCGCCGGGGCCGGGCGAGTGGGCGGCACATCGCGCCCTCGCCGCGCACCGGCTGCTCGGGACCTTCTACGAGGCCGAGACGGTGCTGCTCCCCGAGCAGGGGCTCGACGGCCTCTACGAGGATTTCGACCTCTTCTACGGTCCTGACCTGAAGGAACTCCGGGAAGGCGCCGTCTCGGAACTGGAACGTTTCGCGTTCGGCTGCCTGGACGAGGCGGTGGACGTCAGCGGCGCCGCCACGCCCGATGTGCTGGAGGCCTACTTCCAGCACGTCGTGGAGGAGGCCGCCGCCGGGCCGTCGCCCGCGCTCACCGCCATCGCGAACGCCCGCGACCGCAAGAGCGCCGCCGACCTCTACCTGGTGCAGCTCGCCCTGGACGGGCTCACCGAGGCCTCCGCGATGTCGCGCAACCTCGCCGGCGCCTACGGGCCCGAGCAGTCCGCCCTGTTCAAGATTTTCATCGACGAGTTCGGCTACGGGGTCTACGACGCCAAGCACACCACGATCTTCGCCAAAATGCTGCGCAGCCGCGCGATGGCGACCCACGTGCACGCGTACTGGAACTTCTACCTCGCCGGGCCGCTGGCGACGAACAACTACTATTACTACCTGTCCCGCGACCATGCGAAATTCTTCCGGTACGCGGGCGCGGTCACTTATGCGGAAGCGGTGTTCGCCCCCGCATTCGTCGAAATGATCAAAGTGTTCCGCGACATATTCGGCGACACCGTCGATCTGCATTACTGCGACGAGCACGCGCACATCGACGAGCACCACGGGCGCATCACCCGCGACCAGGTGCTGCTGGCCCTGGCCGGCCGGCACGGCCCGCGGGTCGTGCCCGAGCTGCTGCGCGGCATCGCGGAGGCGCGGCTGGTCGGCGGCTGGTTCGAGGACGACACCGCGGCGCAGATCCGCTGGGCGGACGACCTCCCCCGGCACCGGGAGCTCGCCGGTTCGGCGCGTACCGGTTCCGAACCGCCGCTGCGCGTCGCGCTGACGACCGGGAGCCCGTTCGGGACGCGCAGCCATGACGGCGACGTCGTCCTGGAGGTGGAGCGCGGCGAGGCCGACCTCGTCACGACCCCCACCGGGCCGCCCGAGCGGCTCGCGCGCGGCGAGACCCTGCTGATCCCCGGCGGACGCCTCTACGGGATCCGGCCGGCCACGCCGGAGACCGCCTGCCTGCTCCACGCCGTCTCTCCCGCCTGAGCCTCCCCATCCCCGACGCTCCCACCGAGACTCCCGTCTCCCCACCCCGCCTGACCGCGCCATGCCCCGTGCCGTCCCCGCCCGTCACCGGCCGCGCCCGAACGACAAAGAGGAGCCGATGGCACGCGTCATCGTGATGGATCTGAGTCGGCACAACACCGTGATGGTCGGCCACGACCGCTACTTCGTCCTGCACGAGGGCGAGCGTTCGCTGCTCGTCCGCGACCACTGCCCGCACCGCGGCGGCCCGCTCAGCCTGGCCCGCCGCACCCCGGACGGGCGGCGGCTCAGCTGCCCCTGGCACGGCACGAAGGTCGGCGTCTCCGCCGTGAAGCGCTCCTGCCTGCCGATGGTGCGCAGCGGGGACGAGGCCGTCGTCGTCCTTCCGGACACCGGCGCGCCCGTCTCGGTCATCCACAAGGAGATCCTCGCCAACCTGCCGCCCGACCCGACCCACGACGAAGGGGCCGAGAGCCGATGAACAGCGCACAGCCGCAGGGCGCGGTCACCGAGATCCGCGACGGAATGGAGCTCGGCGAGTTCCTCAGGTGGGGGCGCGACCTGCACCACCAGGGCCGCTACGAGGACGCCGCCAGGGCCTTCGAACTGATCCTCGGCCTGGACGCCGACAACCAGGAGGCTCTGATCGGCCGGAACCGGGCCGTCCGGCGCTCGGTCCCCCGCTGGCACTGGGAGATGCTGCACGACGAGGAGCGCGCCGAGCTGTACGACCGGGCGATCCGGCAGGCGGTCGCGGCCGCCCCGGACGCGCTGGTCCTCGACATCGGCGCCGGGTCGGGCCTGCTGGCGATGATGGCGGCGCGGGCCGGGGCGCGGGAGGTCGTGGCCTGCGAGGGCCAGCCGTCCGTCGCCGAGACGGCGGCGCGGGTGGTCCGGGTGGCCGGGTACGACGACGCGGTCGGCGTCGTGTCGAAGATGTCCACCCGCATGACCGTGCCCGGGGACCTTCCGAGGCGCGCCGGCCTGCTGGTCACCGAGATCGTCGACTGCGGGCTGCTCGGCGAGGGCATCCTCGGCACGATCGCGCACGCCCGCGAGCACCTCCTCACCCCGGACGCGACGATCATGCCGTCGCGGGGACGGATCTTCGCGCAGCTCGTCGAGAGCGAGCCGCTGCACCGCAAGAACCACGTCGGCAAGCTGTACGGGTTCGACCTCGCGCCCTTCAACCGGCTGTCCACGCTGGAGTACTTCGACTCCCGGCTGCACCGGCACGAGCACCGGGCGCTGTCGGAGCCGGTGACGGTGTTCGAGTTCGACTTCTACACGGCGGACGCGCGCCCGCAGCGCACCGAGCTGACGGTCCGGCCGACGGCCGCGGGCAAGATGCACGCGATCGCGTTCTGGTTCGAGATGGAGCTGATGCCGGGGATCGTGGTCGACAACGCGCCCGGCCACGACTCGCACTGGAAGCAGGCGATCCAGTGCCTGCCCGTCCCGCTGCACGTCCAGCCGGACCTCCCGGTGTCGCTGGTCGCCGCCCACGACGGCGAGTGCGTCCGCTTCGAGGTGGAGGCCGAGGAGGTGGTCGCGTGACCGCCGTGACGGAGGCGATCGCCGCACCGGAGGCGGGCGCGGCGACCACGGGCGTGGGGAAGACGGGCATGGTGACGACGGGGACCGCGCCGACGGCCGCGACGGCGAGCGCCCTCGCCGCCTACTGCTCGCAGCGGATCTTCCAGCCGGGCCCCGAGGTCCTCATCGAGGGCAACCCGTACCGGCGGCCGATCGGCCCGCCGGGCGCCGCCGACCGGGACTTCTCCGTCCCGGCGACGGAGGCGGAGTTCCTCGGCGGCGGCCAGCTCATCGCCGGCCGCGTGCTGTGCAACGCCTACGAGAGCGACATGATCCTGCTGCCCCCCGCCGGGCTGGCCTCGGCGAAGGACGACTTCGAGCTCTTCTACGGCGACGAGGTGCGGGCGCTGCGCGACGCCGTCCGCCCCGGCCTGGAGCGGTACGCGTTCTCCTTCCTCGACGACGCCGTCTCCGTCCCGCCGGTGCGGACGCTGGAGGAGCTGCAGGCGTACTTCCTCGCCGAGGTCGGCGGGGCCGGGGCGCCCGCCGACGCGTCCGGGAGCAACCCGGCGGTGGACGCGGCGGCCGAGGTGACCGGCACCATGCGGCTGATCACCGAGTGCCGGCGGCCGGAGGAGGCCGCGGCGCTGCACCTCGTCCAGCTCGCCCTGGACGCGCTGACCGAGGCGTCGGCGATGGCGCGCAACCTCGGCGGCTCCTACGGCGTCGAGCAGTCCGAGCTCTTCAAGATCTTCAACGACGAGTTCGGGTACGGGGTCTACGGCGCCAAGCACAGCACGATCTTCAAGGAGATGCTGGCCAGCGTCGGGCTGCGCACCGACGTGCACGCGTACTGGAACTTCTACCTGACCAGCTCCCTGGTCGGGGTGAACTACTTCAACTGGCTCACCGAGGACCACCGCGGCATGTTCCGCTACATGGCCGCGGTGACGTACCTGGAGTGGCTGTTCGCGCAGGGGTTCGCCGACACCGGCGCCATGCTCCGCGCCGTCTACGGCGACCGCGTGGACGCCAAGTACTGCGACGAGCACGCGCACATCGACGTCCACCACGGGCGGATGACCTACGAGAACCTGCTGCTCGGCCTGGCCCGCGCGCACGGCGAGCTGGTCATCCCCGAGCTGGTGCGCGGCATCGAGGACACCAAGCTGCTGCTGCGCCTCGGCGACGCCGACTTCCGCGCGCAGATCGCCTGGGCCGACGCCCTCGACCGGCACACCGAGGCGGGCGCCGCGCTGGCGTCCTCCGCGATGGACGACGCGGAGACCAGCACCCTCCGCCCCGACAGCCCCTTCTGCACCGGCGTGTACGACTCCGACCGGCTCGTGGAGATCACGAGCGGCGAGGCGGACGTGTACGCGTGGGCGACCGACCGCCCGCACCGGCTCGGCACGGGCGACGTGCTGCTGGTGCCGCGCGGCCGCCTGCACGGCCTGAAGGCCGCCTCGCCCGAGGTCCGGGTGACCGTACGAACCGTCGAGAGGACGTCGCGATGACCGAGAGCGCACCCCCGGCCGAGCAGTCCGCCCCGGTCGGCTCGTACAACGAGTGGGACCCGCTGGAAGAGGTGATCGTCGGCGTCATCGACGGCGCCGCCGTCCCGCCGTGGCATCCGGCGATCGAGGCGACCGTCCCGCCCGAGGCGTGGGACTTCTACCGCCGCAACGGCGGCGGGGGCTTCCCGGAGGAGCAGGTCGAGGCGGCCCGCGAGGAGCTCGACGGCTTCGTGTCGATCCTGGAGGGCGAGGGCGTCACGGTCCGGCGCCCCGACCCGGTCGACCAGTCCCGCCCGTTCGGGACCGCCGACTGGACGTCCACCGGCGGCTCGTCGCACACCTTCCCCCGCGACATCGCGCTGGTCGCGGGCGACCAGATCGTCGAGGCGACGATGGGCTGGCGGTCGTACTACTTCGCCACCCACCCGTTCCGGACGATCTTCAAGGACTACTTCCGGCGCGGCGCCCGCTGGGTCGCGGCGCCGAAGCCGCAGCTCACCGACGCGTCCTTCAACCCCGGCTACGCCGCCGCGAAGCCGGAGACCATGTCCCCGGCCGACCCGTTCCCGGACGCGACATCGGTCATCACCGAGTTCGAGCCGATCGTGGACGCCGGCGACTTCATGCGGTTCGGCCGCGACATCCTCGTGCAGCGCAGCCACGTCACCAACCGGTTCGGCATCGAGTGGGTGCGGCGGCTGCTCGGCGGCGAGTTCCGGGTGCACGAGGTCGCGTTCGCCGACGACCACCCGATGCACATGAACGCCACGTTCGTCCCGCTGCGTCCCGGCCGGGTGCTGGTCAACCCCGAGCGGGTGCCGGAGCTGCCGGAGATGTTCGCCGGCTGGGACGTGCTGGTCTGCCCCGAGCCCGCCATCCCCGCCGACCAGACCATGTACTTCTGCAGCCGGTGGATCGCGATGAACACCCTGATGCTCGACCAGGAGCGCATCTTCGTCGAGGCGCAGGAGACCGAGCTGCTGCGGCTGCTGGAGAAGGAGGGGTTCACCCCCATCCCCGTCCCGTTCCGCACGGTCAACACCTTCGGCGGCGGCTTCCACTGCGCCACCCTCGACGTCCGCCGCCGCGGCGGGCCCGAGGACTACTTCTCCTGACAACCTGCGATCGAGGTCCGCATGTCCTATGACCCGCCCGCGGGCGGCGAGCGTCCGCTCCTTCTCCTGGTCGCGAGCAGCTACTGGGTCTACCGCAAGTACATCCTGGAGTCGGTGTCGCAGCGGTACCGGCTCTGGCTGCTGAACCCGGCCCCGGCGAGCTGGGAGGAGCCCTACATCGCCGGGCACACCGTCGTCGACTGCCTCGACCTGGAAAAGCTGACGGCCGCGGCGCGCGACGTGGCCCGCGACCACGAGGTCGCCGGGGTGTTCTGCTACGACGAGGTCTACATCGAGACGTCCGCGCACCTCAGCGCGGCGCTCGGCCTCCCCGTCCTCGACCCGGGCGCGGTGGCGCGGTGCCGGGACAAGTCCGCGACGCGGGAGGCGCTGCGGGCCGCCGGGTTCCCGCAGCCCGCGTCCCGCGCCGTGGCGTCGCTGGAGGAGGCGCGCGCGTTCGCCGCCGAGACCGGCTACCCGCTCATCGTCAAGCCGCGCAACCTCGGCGGCAGCCTCGGCCTCAGCAAGGTCGAGAGGCCGGAGGACCTGGAGGCCGCGTTCGCGCTCACCGACGGGACGCGCCTCGGCGGCATCCGCCAGTTCGAGGACTACGTGGTCGTGGAGGAGTTCCTGGAGGGTCCGGAGATCTCCGTCGAGTGCGTCCTGTTCCAGGGGGAGTGCACGCCGCTGATCGTGGCGCGCAAGGTGCTCGGCGGCAGCGGCACGCTGGCGTTCGAGGAGATCGGCCACGACGTCGACGCCAACGACCCGCTGCTGTCCGACACCGAGTTCCACGCCATGCTCACCCGGGTCCACGCCGCGGTCGGGTTCACCGACGGGTACACGCACATCGAGTTCAAGCTGACCCCGGACGGCGCGAAGCACGTCATCGAGATCAACGTCCGGCTCGGCGGGGGGATGATCCCCTACCTCGGGCTGCTGACGTCCGGTGTCGACGGGCCGCTGGCGGCGGCCGACGTGGTGGCGGGCCGCCCGCCGGCCGTGGCGTTCCCGAAGCCGCGCAGGGCGGCGTCCATCCGGTTCGCCTATCCCCCGCACGACATGGAGATCACGTCGGCGACCGTGGACAAGGAGCTGATGCGCCCGCCGGTCGCCGAGGTCGAGCTCGCCGTGCAGCCGGGCTGGCAGGTGCGGCTGCCGCCGAACGGGCTGGCCCGCTGCGGCTACGTGATCGCGGTCGCGGAGACGCTGGAGCGGACCCGCGCCGCCATCCCGGACGCCGGGCGGTACTTCACGTTCGAGGGCACCCCGCTGGAGCAGGCGCAATGACGTCCGCGGAGCACCCGACGATCCTCGCCACACTGCGCGAGATGAGCGGGACGGTCCGGATCCTGGTCATCGGGAACCTGATCAGCAATCTGGCGGCGTTCCTCAACGCGTTCCTCGTGCTGTTCCTGACCAGCGAGGGTTTCAGCGCGTGGGAGAGCGGCGTCGTGCTGACCGCGCTCATGATCGGCCGGATCTCCGGGTCGGCGCTCGGCGGCGCCGCCGCGGACCGCGTCGGGTACCGATGGGTCATCGTCGGCTCGATGGCGGGCACGGCGGTGCTCACCGCGGCGCTCGTGCACGTGCCGAACATGTGGATCGGTGCTCTCGTCGCCGGGGGAGCGGGGCTGACCGCGACGGCGTACCGCCCGGCGGCGATGGCCTGGGTGGTCGAGCTGACGCCGAAGGACCGGCATGTGATGGTCTTCTCGGTGCTGCGGCTGACGTTCAACGTCGGTTCGACGGTCGGCCCGATGGGCGCGGCGCTGCTGCTGACCTACGCGTCCTACGGCGCGCTGTTCTACGTGGACGCGGCGACGTCGCTGGCGTTCGGCGTGGTCGCCTACCTGGCGCTGCGGTCGGACGCCGAGCCGGAGGTCGCCGGCGGCGGGTCCGGCAAGGACCGCACCGGCTACGGGCAGGTGCTGGCCGACCGGCGGTTCATGCTCGTCGTGCTCGGCCTCTTCCTCACCGCCATGACCTACATCCAGTCGTCGGCCGCCCTGCCGCTGTTCGTGACGGGCTCGGGCCATGACGAGCGGGTGTTCGCGATGCTGCTGACCGTCAACGGGGGCATCGTCATCGCCTTCGAGGTGCTGCTGTCCAAGTGGCTCCAGCGGCTGCCGATCGGGGTTCCGATGACGCTCGGCATGGCGATGCTGGGCGCCGGCCACCTCGTCTACACCGGCCCCACGCCCGTGGCGCTGCTCCTCCTCGCGACGGTGGTGTGGACGTTCGGGGAGATCATCGCGGCGCCGTCCATGATGGCCTACCCCGGCCTCGTCGCGCCGCCCGCGCTGCGCGCCCGGTACATCGCGGCGGCGACGATCCCGCAGCAGGTCGGCTACGCCGTCGGCCCCATGATCGGGGTCGCGGCGTGGCACGCGTGGGGCTCGGGCGTCTGGGTGCTGACCGGGGCGTTCGGGCTCGCGGGCGCCGCGGCCGTGGCCGCGGGCGCCGGGCTGGCGCGGCGGCGCCCGGCCGAGGATGCCGAACCGGCCCTGGAGCCGGCCGCCGCGGCCGAGGCCGGCGAGTGAGGCGGGACGGCACGGCACGGACGACGACGGCGGCGGCGCCCGCGAGGACGACCTCCGCGCAACGAGTGGAACGAACGAAACAGAAGGTGACCACCATGGACAAGCCAGTCGTCGCAATCGTGCGGCCCTTCACCTCCGCGGCGATGGTCGCTCCCGCGCTCCGGGAGGCGGGGTTCAGCCCGGTGGCCGTGATGGACTACACGGGGCCCGCGCTCGCCCCGCTGCACTCCTCGCACGACCCCGGCAACTACGACGCGGTCATCAACCACCACGGCGACATGGCGGAGACGATCGCCCGGCTCGGCGCGCTGAAGCCGATCGCCGTCATCCCCGGCGTCGAGGCGGCGCTGCGGCTCGCGCAGGAGTGCTCGGACGCCCTCGCGCCGGAGTTCTCCAACGTCCCGGAGCTGGTCGACGCCCGCCGGCACAAGTACCTCATGCACCAGGCCCTGGCCGAGGCGGGGCTGCCCGTCCCCCGGCAGATCTCCACGAACGATCCCGACGAGGTCGCCGCCTGGATCGAGCGCGAGGGCCTCGCCGGCAAGGACCTCGTCGTCAAGCCGCCGACGAGCGCCGGCACCGTGGGAGTCAGCCGCGCTCCAGGCGGGCAGGGGTGGCGCGAGCAGTTCACGGCCATGCTCGGCACCCGCGACAAGCTCGACGTGCTGGCCGAGGAGGTCCTCGTCCAGGAGATGATGACCGGCACCGAGTACGCCATCGACACCGTCAGCCACGACGGCCGGCACTCGATCACCGACATCATCCGGTACCGCCGGGTCCCGTTCGGCGAGGGCATCGCGGTGTACGACTTCGTCGAGTGGCTCCCCTACGACACCGGCGCCTACGGCGAGCTGATCGACTACGGGCTCGCCGCGCTGGACGCGGTGGGGCTGCGCAACTGGGCGGCGCACACCGAGATCATGATGACCCCGGACGGGCCGCGCCTGCTGGAGGTCAACGCGCGGCTGGCCGGAGCGGGCAACCCCGCGGTGACCGAGATCGCCACCGGGGAGAGCCAGGTCACGAGGATCGTGGACGTGTGCCGCGGCCTCGGCCCCCAGATGCCGCCCGGCTACACCCTGCGCCGCAACGTCATGGCCGTGTTCCTCATGTCGCACTCCACCGGGATCGTGCGCAACGCCGAGATCTACGACCAGGCGCGCGACCTGCCCAGCTACCACTCGCCGGTGCACCTGGTGAGCACCGGCGACCGCGTCGACGCCAGCACGGACCTGTTCGCCAGCATGACGATGGGCTACATCATCCTCGCCCACGAGGACGCCGAGCAGATCTACGCCGACCGCGAGGTCATCCGCAAGATCGAGAAGGACCTGGTCGTGGACGTGGAGGAGACCGCCTGATGGTCACCGCGAAGTACGTCGCGGCGGCCGCCGAGGGGCCCCTGCGCGACGTCATGTCGGAGGTCGAGTTCCCTCCCGTGTTCGACCGGGCGTGGGGCGGATACCTGGGGACGCGGCCGCTGCTGTCGTCCGAGGCGCGCACGCGCGAGGCCGCGGACGACCTGGCCGGGCTGTTCCGGCTGATGACGTCCCTGCCGGACCGGCTGTTCGGCGGCGACCGCCGCGCGTTCTGCGCCGCGATCGGCGCGGACGCGCGCCGCACCGAACTCATGACCCGGTTCGACGCGGAGCCGTTCCTGTGGGGGCGGGCCGACCTCTACGACGACGGCTCGCGGTTCCGGCTGCTGGAGTTCAACATCGGCAGCGAACTCGGCGGCGTCGACATGAGCGAGGTCAACCGCACCCTGCTCGGCCACAGGGAGTTCGCCGCGTTCGCGGACGAGCACGGCCTGTCGAGCGTCGACACTCCGGCGGCCATAGCGCGGCATTTCGTCCAGGCCACGCAGAAGGAGGCACCCGTCGTCGCCACCCTCGAGGCCGTCGACGGGATGGCGGCGTACGAGCCGCTGCACCGCTCCTTCCAGGAGTCGATGAAGCGGTGCGGCATCGAGCTGCTCATCGGCGAAGTGGACCAGGTGCGGGAGAGGGACGGAAGGCTGTACCTGCACGACCGTCCGCTCGACCTCGTCCTGCGGTACTTCTCCGCCCACCAGGTGGCGCGGGACCCGCGCAACGACGAGCCCGTCGAGACCGTCATGCGCGCCTGCGAGGAGGGCAAGGTCGTACTGTGGACTCCCCTGACGGCGTCCATGTTCTCCTACAAGAGCTGCCTGCCGCTCGTCTCCGATCCCGCCATGCGCGCGGTCCTGTCCCCGGACGAGAACGCCCTGATCGACCGGATCCTGCCGTGGACGCGCACCCTCACCCCTGACCTCGCCGACCGGGTCCGCGCCGAGCGGGAGGAGCTGATCCTCAAGCCGGTCGCGGGCCTGTCGGGACGGGGCGTCCGCGCGGGCTGGGACCAGACCGACCGCGAGTGGGCCGAGACGGTCGCCGGCTGCCTGAAGGAGGACTACATCGTCCAGCGCCGCGTCGTCCCCGTGAGCGAACCGATGCTCAACGCGGAGACCGGCGCGGTCGAGGACTGGATCGCCGTGTGGGGCCTCTTCGTCTTCCCGGACGGCTACGGCGGCGCGTTCTGCCGGACCGTCCCGTCCGGCGGGGCGTCCGTCGTCAACCTCGGCACCAAGGGCGCGAGGATGACCTCCGCGTTCCATTACTGACCGCGGGGGCGGGGCGCCGCGGGTCTGGCTGTGCAATGCCTGCCAGATTCGCGGCGCTCTCCCTTTTCGTCCACTTTCGCCCTATCTGGTCGGCGGGCCCGTGGTTAGCATCACGCTGCCACCCTCACCGGAGAGGACCCCCCGCCATGCACAGACGCATTCTCGGCGCGCTCGCCGCCGCGGCCGTCGGCGCCGCCGCGCTGACCGCCGGCGCCCCCACCGCCTCCGCCGCCGTCCCGACCGCCGCTCCCGCCCCCTCCGCCCAGGTCAAGGCCGTCGACTTCACCGGGATCGTCGCCCTGAGCAACTGCTCCGGCTCGCTCGTGCGCACCCCGACCGCCGCCGACAGCGATCCGGCGCTCGTGCTCACCAACGGCCACTGCTACGAGGGCGGCATGCCCAGCGCCGGCCAGGTCATCACGAACCGGGCGTCCAGCCGCACGTTCAGCCTGCTCAACTCCAGCGGCTCGGGCACGCTCGGCACGCTGCGCGCCAACAGGGTGCTGTACGCCACCATGACCGACACCGACGTGACCCTGTACCGGCTCAGCCAGAGTTATGCGACCATCCAGCAGACCTACCGGACGCCGGCGCTCCAGCTCTCGCTCACGCACCCCACCGCGGGCGCCGACGTGCGCGTGGTCTCCGGCTACTGGCGCAGGATCTACTCCTGCAACATCGACGGCTTCGCCTACCGCGTCCGGGAGGGGGAGTGGACCTGGAAGGACTCGATCCGCTACACCCCCGAGTGCAACGTCATCGGCGGCACGTCGGGCTCCCCGCTCGTCGACGCCTCGACCGGCAAGGTCGTCGGCGCGAACAACACCATCAACGAGGACGGCGGCCGCTGCACGCTGAACAACCCGTGCGAGGTCGACCAGTCCGGCACCATCACGGTGCACCCGAACATCGGCTACGCCCAGCAGACCTACACCCTGGCCGCCTGCATCGCCCCCGGCAGCGTGATCGACTTCAACCGCCCGGGCTGCCTCGTCCCGCGCGCCGGCAGTTGACTCGCCGCCGCGACGGCGCCGCCCGCTAGACCGAACGCAGACCCTTCCCTGGACGGGGCGGCGCACCCCTCGCGCCGCCCCGTCCGGCCGTGTCCGGGCGAGTGACCCAACTAACCACCGCTTGTAGTACTACAGCTCGTAGTATTTCTGACAGGATGAAGTACTACAGCTTGTAGTAGATGAGCCGGAGAGGCCTGCGCCCATGGACACCGTCGACATCGCCCGGTGGCAGTTCGGGATCACCACCGTCTACCACTTCCTCTTCGTCCCGCTCACGATCGGGCTCTCCGCGCTGGTCGCGGTGCTCCAGACCGCCTGGCTGCGGACGGGGAAGACGGCGTACCTGCGCGCCACCAAGTTCTGGGGCAAGCTCTTCCTGATCAACTTCGCGATGGGGATCGTCACCGGCATCGTGCAGGAGTTTCAGTTCGGCATGAACTGGAGTGACTACTCCCGGTTCGTCGGTGACATCTTCGGGGCGCCGCTCGCCATCGAGGGCCTCCTCGCCTTCTTCGTCGAGTCGACCTTCCTCGGCCTGTGGATCTTCGGCTGGGACCGGCTGCCGAAACGGCTGCACCTCGGCTGCATCTGGCTCGTGCACATCGGGACCCTGCTGTCGGCGTACTTCATCCTCGCCGCGAACTCCTGGATGCAGCACCCCGTCGGCTACCGGATCGACCACGAGTCCGGACGGGCCGTCCTCACCGACTTCTGGGCCGTCCTGACCAACTCCACGCAGCTCGTCGCGTTCCCGCACACCATGACGGCGGCGTTCGCCACCGGCGGCATGTTCATGGCCGGCGTCAGCGCCTGGCACCTCGCCCGCCGCAGGAACGTCGAGGTGTTCCGGCCGTCGCTGAAGCTCGCGCTGGTCGTCACCGCCATCGCCTCCATCGGCGTCGCGATCACCGGCGACCTCCAGGGCAAGGTCATGACCGAGCAGCAGCCGATGAAGATGGCCGCCGCGGAGGCGCTCTACGAGACCGAGCGGCCCGCCTCCTTCTCCCTCTTCACCGTCGGGACGCTGAACGGCGAGAAGGAGGTCTTCGGCGTCAAGGTGCCGCGCCTGCTGTCGTTCCTCGCCACCGGCACCCTCGACGGCGAGGTCAAGGGGATCAACGACGTCCAGGCCGCCGAGCAGGAACGCTACGGGGCCGGCGACTACCGGCCGATGATCCCCGTCATCTACTGGAACTTCCGCGTCATGTCCGGCGCCGGGATCGCCATGGCGCTGGTGTCGGTGGCCGGGCTGTGGCTGCTGCGCCGCGGCAGGCTCCCCTCCAGCCCCTGGGTGTACCGGATCGGCGTCCTGTCGCTGACCCTGCCCTTCATCGGCAACTCCGCCGGATGGATCTTCACCGAGATGGGGCGGCAGCCCTGGTCGGTGTTCGGCGTGCTGAAGACCTCGTCCAGCGTCTCGCCCGGGGTGTCGGCCTCGTCGATGCTGATCTCCGTCGCGTCGCTGACCGCGCTCTACGGCGTCCTCCTGGTCATCGAGACGGGGCTGATGCTCAAGTACGCCAAGGCCGGGCCGCCGTCGGAGGACGAGGTGCTGCCGCCGCCGTCCGACGGCCCCGGGTCCGACTCCGACTCCGACTCCGAGCGCTCGCTCGCGTTCGCCTACTGAGGGCCGGTCATGGAACTCACCACCGCCTGGTTCATCATCATCGCCTTCCTGTGGACGAGCTACTTCTTCCTGGAGGGCTTCGACTTCGGCGTCGGGATGCTGCTGCCCGTGCTCGGCCGCGACGACGTCGAGCGCCGCGTCGTCATCAACACCATCGGCCCCGTCTGGGACGGCAACGAGGTGTGGTTCATCGTCGCCGGCGCCGCCACCTTCGCCGCGTTCCCCGAGTGGTACGCCACCCTGTTCAGCGGCTTCTACCTGCCCCTCCTCGCGATCCTGCTCGCGCTGATCATCCGCGGCGTCGCGTTCGAGTACCGCGGCAAGCGCGACGACGCCCGCTGGCGGGCCCGCTGGGACAAGTGCATCTTCTGGGGCAGCCTCGTGCCCGCCTTCGTGTGGGGCGTCGCGTTCGCGAACATGGTGCGCGGCGTGCCGCTCGACCCCGACCACGAGTTCGCCGGCTCCCTCGGCGACCTGCTCAACCCGTACGCGCTGCTCGGCGGGCTCACCACCGTGACCCTGTTCCTCCTGCACGGCGCGGTCTTCCTCGCGCTCAAGACGTCCGGGGGCATCCGGGCGCGGGCCCGCCGGATCGCCGGCCTCGCCGCGGTCGCCGCGATCGTCACCGGGGGCGGCTTCCTGCTGATCACCCAGCTCCAGTACGGCAAGCCCGTCACCTGGCTCACCGCCGCGGGCGCCGCCGCCGGGCTGCTCGCCGCCGCGGCGGCCAACGGGCGCGGCCGCGAGGGCTGGGCGTTCGTCGGGACCGGCGCCGCCATCGTGCTCGCCGTCGCCACCCTGTTCCTGTCGCTGTTCCCGGACGTCCTGCCGTCCACCCTCGGCACCGGCGGCCTGACCACCGCGAACGCCGCCTCGTCCGGCTACACGTTGAAGATCATGACGTGGGTGGCGGCCGTGTTCACCCCGATCGTGATGATCTACCAGGGCTGGACGTACTGGGTCTTCCGCAAGCGGATCGGCACGTCCCACATCCCCGTGACGAAGCCTCACGCGAAGAAGCCGGTCGCATGAAGCCCCTCGACCCCCGGCTGCTGCGCCACGCCCGCACGACGCGCCCGTTCCTCGCGGCGTCCGTGCTGCTCGGCGCCGCCACCGCCGGACTGATCATCGCGCAGGCGACCCTCCTCGCCGGCATGCTCACCCGCGCCTTCCTGCACGGCGCCTCGCTCGGCGACCTACGCACCCCGCTCCTGCTGCTCCTCGCCGTCGTCCTCGGCCGGACGCTCGTCGCATGGCTCCAGGAGGTCGCCGCGCACCGCTCGTCCGCCGCGGTGAAGTCGCAGCTGCGCGGCCGGCTGCTCGCCCGCGCCCTGGCCCTCGGGCCGCGATGGCTGTCCGGGGAGCGCAGCGGCGAGCTCGCCACCCTCGCCACCCGGGGGATCGACGCGCTGGACGACTACTTCTCCCGCTACCTGCCGCAGCTCGTCCTCGCGGTGATCGTCCCGGTGGCGGTCGGCGCGCGGATCCTGCTGGGCGACTGGCTGTCCGCCGTGACGATCGCCGCGACGCTGCCGCTCATCCCCGTCTTCGCGATCCTGGTCGGGCTCACCACCCAGCGCAGGATGGACCGGCAGTGGCGGACGCTCTCCCTGCTCTCCGCCCACTTCCTGGACGTCGTCGCCGGGCTTCCCACGCTGAAGATCTTCGGCCGGGCCCGCGCGCAGGCGGACCGGATCCGCGAGATCACGGGCCGGCACCGGCGCGCGACCATGTCCACCCTGCGGATCGCGTTCCTGTCCGCCCTCGTCCTCGAAGTGCTGTCCACCCTGTCCGTCGCGCTGGTTGCCGTGTCGATCGGGCTCCGGCTGGTGGAGGGCGGCCTCGGACTGGAGACCGCGCTGCTCGTGCTGATCCTGGCCCCGGAGGCCTACCTGCCCCTCCGCCAGGTCGGCGCGCAGTACCACGCGAGCGTCGAGGGCCTCACCGCCGCCGCGCGGATCTTCGAGGTCCTCGAGACGCCGCTGCCGCCCGCCGGGACGCGGCGGGACATCCCCGACCCTGACCGCGCCACGCTCCGCCTGGACGGCGTGACGGTGACGTATCCCGGCCGCGACGTCCCCGCCCTCGACGACTTCTCGCTGACCGTCCACCCGGGCGAGACGGTCGCGCTGGTCGGCCCGAGCGGCGCGGGAAAGTCGACCGTGCTCGCCGTGCTGCTCGGCTTCGTCCGCCCGGACTCGGGCCGCGTCCTGGTCGACTGGGACGACCTCGCCGACCTGGCCCCGGACGCCTGGCGCGAGCGGATCGCCTGGGTCCCCCAGCGCCCGCACCTGTTCGCCGGCACCGTCGCCGCGAACATCCGCCTCGGCCGCCCGGACGCGTCCGACGCCGAGGTCCGCGAGGCCGCCCGCGCCGCGAACGCCCTCGGGTTCGTCGACGCCCTCCCCTCGGGCTTCGACACCCCCCTGGGCGACCGCGGCGCGGGCCTGTCCGCGGGCCAGCGCCAGCGCATCGCCCTGGCCCGCGCCTTCCTCCGCGACGCCCCGCTCCTCCTCCTGGACGAGCCGACCTCCAACCTGGACACCGAGAGCGAGGCCGCCGTCCTCGACGCCGTCCAGCGCCTGGCGGAGTCCCGCACGGTGATCCTCGTGGCCCACCGCCCGGCGCTGGCCGCGATGGCCGACCGCACCGTCCCCGTCGCCCCGGCGCTGGTGACGGCATGACCCGGCGCCCGCGGCCCGCGCGGATCGCCGGGGCGGATGATTCACGTGAAACCTCCGCGTCCTCGCGGGGCGCGGCGGAGGCTTCGGCCGACGAGGCGGGGGTGAGGGCATGATCTTCCGGCTTCTCCGGTTCGCGCGTCCGGCGCGGGGACGGCTCGCGCTGGCGGTGCTGTTCGGGGTGCTGGCGCTCGGCAGCGGGGTCGGGCTGATGGCGACGTCGGCGTGGCTGATCTCGCGGGCGGCGCAGCATCCGCCGGTGCTCATGCTGATGGTCGCGATCGTGGCGGTCCGCGCCTTCGGGCTCGGGCGGGGCGTGTTCCGGTACGTCGAGCGCCTCGTCGGCCACGACGCGACGTTCCGGATCCTCGCCGACCTGCGGGCCCGGGTGTACGAGCGGCTGGAGCGGCTCGCGCCCGCAGGGCTCCCCGCCTTCCGCGGCGGCGACCTCCTGAACCGGCTGGTCGCGGACGTCGACGCCGTCCAGGACCTCTTCCTGCGGGTCCTCCTGCCCTGCACCGTGGCCGCGGTCGTCGGCGGCGCCTCCGTCGGGCTCGCCTGGCTGCTGCTCCCCTCGGCGGGCGTCGTCCTCCTGCTGGCCCTGCTGCTCGCCGGGATCGTCGCGCCCTGGCTGTCGGGCACCGTCTCCCGCCGCGCCGAACGCCGCACGACCGACCTGCGCGGCGAGCTCACCTCGCACGTCGTCGACACCCTCCAGGGCGCGCCGGAACTCATCGCGTACGGCGCCGCTCCCGAGCAGCTCGCCAAGGCCGCGCGACTCGATCGCGACTTCACGCGCGCCACCGCCCGTTCCGCCACCACCGCGGGGCTCGGCGCCGCCATCTCCGCCCTGGCCGGTGGTCTGGCCGTCTGGGGCAGTCTCGCCGTCGGTGTACCGGCCGTCCGCTCGGGAGCGCTCGACGGCGTCCTCCTCGCGGTCGTCGTCCTCCTCCCGCTGGCCGCGTTCGAGGTCGTCGCCGGGCTGCCCTTGGCCGCGCAGTACCTGGAGCGGGTCCGCCGCTCGGCCGCGCGCGTCTTCGCCGTCCTGGACAGCCCGCCCCCGGTTCAGGAGCCCGACGCCCCGGCATCCCTGCCCGCCGCGCCCTACACGCTCTCGGCCGAGGACCTCCGAGCCCGCTGGACGCCCACCGCGCCCTACGCCCTCGGCGGCATTTCCCTGGATCTGGCGCCCGGCCGCCGTTGCGCGATCGTCGGCCCGAGCGGATCGGGCAAGACCACCCTGACGGCCGTGCTGCTCCGCTTCCTGGAGCCCGCCGGCGGCCGGACGTCCCTCAACGGCGTCGACCTGCGCACGCTCTCCGGCGACGACGTCCGCCGGGTCATCGGCCTCTGCGCCCAGGACGCACACCTGTTCGACTCGACGATCGGCGAGAACGTCCGCCTGGCCCGCCCGTCCGCCACCGACGAGGAGATCCGCGACGCGCTGCGCCGTGCCCGGCTCCTCGGCTGGATCGAGTCCCTCCCGGACGGCCTCGCCACCCGCGTCGGCGAGCACGGCGCCCGGGTCTCCGGAGGCCAGCGCCAGCGCATCGCCCTGGCCCGCGCCCTCCTCGCCGACTTCCCGGTCCTGCTGCTCGACGAGCCCGCCGAGCACCTCGACGTCGCGACCGCCGACGAGCTGACCGCCGACCTCCTCACCGCCACCGAAGGCCGGACGACGCTCCTGGTCACCCACCGCCTCGCCGGCCTGGACGCCGTCGACGAGATCATCGTCCTGGACGGGGGCCGCGTCGCCGACCGCGGCACCCACACCGAGCTCGTGAACCGCCCCGGCCCCTACCGCGCCCTCTGGCGACGCGAGCAGGCCACCGCCCCGGCTCCCCAGCTCACCTAGACCATCCGCCTACCTGTTTCTGGGGTCTTCTGGGAACACTTCCCGATCCGTCCGCATCACACGGGGTACAGGATCCGTTCGACGGAACGGGGGTTCCACAGATGAAGATCTTGCGCATCACCCTCCGGATCGCCATGGTGCTCCTCGCCCTGGCCACCACGATCGGCGCCCTGGACGCCGCCCGAGCCGACGCCCCTGCCGCCCCCTTCTGGCCGCGTCCCGCCAGCTCACATCCCTGAGCTGAAGCGAAGCGGACGTTCAGGCGCTCCAGAGCGCCTGAACATCACTACGCCTTCACCGCGTCAGCGATGTGCTCCGCGAGCAGCCGGGGAGCGGAGGCGTGGGCAAGGTGGCCCTCTCCCGCCATACGGACCACCCGCGCCCGCGGCATCGCCCGCTCGAACCGCGCGAACGCGGTCCCGTACGGCGCCGTCCCCTCGTTCTCCGTGCCGAGGAGCAGGGTGACCGGCACATCGAGGTGCGCGAAGGCGTCGAAGTCGGGCCGGTGGGCGTCGATGGCGCCGAGCTCGTCCGCGAGGGGACGCGCCAGCGGACGCAGGACGTCCCACACCGGGCTCCGCCGCAGCTCGGCGACGTACTCGTCCGAGAAACCGGACACCGCGGTGTTCACGAGTTCCACGGCCCGGTCCAGGTCGTTCCGGTCGATCGCCTCGCGCAGCGGGCCCAGCGCCTCCGGGGCGAACGGGCGGGACACCGGCTCGTACAGGGTGAGCGAGCGCAGGTCAGTGCGGCCGGCCGCGGCCTCCAGCGCGATCAGGCCGCCGTAGCTCCAGCCGAACAGGTGCGTCCCGCCGGCGAGGCCGAGATCGCCGAGACTCCCGAGGACGTGGCCCAGGTCGTCCACCTCGGTGCGGACCGAGTAGCCCGGTCCGAGCGGCCCGCTCGCGGCCCGGCCGCGGCGGTCGAGGACGAGCACCGGGTTGGGGAGGTCGATGTGCTCGACGACGGGCCGCCAGGTCGCGGCGTCCGCCATGACGCCGGGGAGCAGCACCACCGGGGGCCCCTCGCCGTCGCGCATCTCGGCGCCGAGGACGGTTCCGTCACGGGTGAACTGGACAGTGCGCAAAGCAGGCCCTTCCTTCGCAGGTCAGAGGGTAGAGGCGAATCCCGGCAACAGGCCGAGCAGCGGTACGGCGACGAGCGTGCACACGGCCATGGAGGCCACGTTGCCGATGAACGGATGGAAGTCGGCGGGCAGGCGCCTGGAGATCAGCGCGGCCAGCGGCGGCCCCGCGACGGCGCCGCCCACCGCCCCGGCGACGACGGCCTGGACCGTTCCGCCGTAGGTGAGGACGACCGCCGGCGCGAGCGAGACGACCGGCACGAACGTCGGGTACCAGCCGAGGGCGACCCAGCGCCGGTGGTGGAGCAGGACGCCCAGCGTTCCCGCCAGCACCTGGGCCGTCAGCAGCGCGGGCAGCAGGGTGCTGCCGTACACCGGGGTCAGCGGGTTGAGCAGGTACACCACGAGGGTCGCGCCGATCAGCCCCGCGGAGGCCAGCTCGTTGCCGTAGAACTGGGCCTCGGTGAAGTCGGCCAGCACGCGCCGGACGACCCAGCCCGCTCCGAACCCGCCCCGTCCCGGAACGGTCGCGGGCGGCTTCCCGGTCCGCGCGGCCGGGAGAGGGCGCGGCATCCACGGCAGGTGGCGGCAGATCAGGAACGCCAGGAGCGCGCCGGTCCACATGCCCGTGACGCAGCCGATGACGTTCGGCAGGTGCAGGGGCAGGCAGAAGAAGTTCGTCACGACCAGCGCCGCCGGGGTGGCCAGCACGGCCCCGAGCACCGCCCCGGTGACCGCGACGGACCAGCCCGCGCCGTAGACGAGCACGACCGCCGGGGGCACGGACACGAACGGCACGAAGGTGGGCTGCCACCGGCCCGTCGCCGGGATCGTCCACCCCCAGGCGAGGTCGGACAGCAGCAGCCCGAGCACCGCCGAGTACAGCAGCCACGGCCACAGACCGGAGCCGCAGGCGAGCGGGAACCCGGCCCAGCGGCGGCCACGGCGGGCGGCCGTGTGCGCGAGCCAGCCGCCCGCGATCATGGCGATCCCGCCGGGGGCGGACTTGAAGAACTGCGCCTCGGTGGCGTCGCCGATCCACCACCGCAGGAACTGTGGGACGCTCGCGTACGCCTCGTCCTGCCAGCGTGCGTACCCCGGCAGGATGTGGGGCAGCCCGTCCGTCGCGCGAGCGAGGAGGACGGCGAGGACGGCGGTCGCCGAGACGAGCGCGGCGCCGGCCAGCCAACGCGCGGCCGCCGGCTGCAACGCCGGCATGGAAGCGGCGGCCCGCACGGTCCGCGTGGTGTCGCTCATGGCGGCGCCCGCTCAGCGGGGGAACTCGTCGCCGCCGCGATAGCCGAGCAGTGGATCGTACAGATCGGTGCGCCGGTCACGGACCAGGTCGTTGAGGTCGTTCCAGATCGGCGCCGACCGCGACGCGGCGAGGTCGAGATCGGCGTAGACGGTCGTCTCGCCCTCGGCGGGGGCGACGGAGCCGATCGGCCACCCGCCCGTGCCCGTGATAAGCGAGCAGCCGAGGAACCGGCCTCCGCGCTCCTCCCCGACCCGGTTCGCCGCGACGATCGGGACGTTGTTGACGTGCGACGCGGTCATCGTCAGGTATGCGGCCATGCACCGGCCCGCGTCGTCGAAGAGCGGCGGCGGCGTCCACACCCAGTTGTTCACGCTGCAGATCACGTCCGCGCCCTGGACGGACAGGAGCCGCGCGACCTCGGGGAACCAGATGTCCCAGCAGATCAGCAGGCCGATGCGGCCGATCCTCGTGGGGAAGACGGGGAAACCCAGGTCGCCGGGCTCGAAGTACAGCTTCTCCCGGTTCCACAGGTGGGTCTTCCGGTAGGTGCCGATCACCCCGTCCGGCCCGATGAGCACGGCCGTGTCGAAGAGCCGCACACCGTCGCGCTCGGCCACACCGCCGACGATGTGCAGGCCGCGCTCCCGGGCGATCGCGGCCCAGGCCCGCGTGGTCGGCCCGTCCGGGACGGGCTCTGCGTGCGCGTACGCCTCCTCCCGGTCGGCGAACCCGTAGCCGGTGCCTGCCAGTTCCGGGAGCACGATCAGCGTCGCCCCCTGGTCGGCCGCCTCGTTGATCAGTTCGATGCTTCGACGAACGTTTCCGTCCTTGTTCTCCAGGCCGACCTGGGGGTCGAACTGGACGGCGGCCGCGGTGACCGGGCTGATGGCGGACATGGGCTGCTCCTTCATCACTGCGAGGGGGTGGCGGACGGCGTCTTCGTCAGGCGGGCCGCGGCGGCGAGGAGCATACGCTCGGCGCCCGGCCGGGCGATCAGTTGCAGCCCGGCGGGCAGCCCGTCGACGAGGGCGGCGGGCACGCTGACCGCGGGAAGTCCGAGCACGCTCCAGGGGCTGGTGTACGCCAGGAGCGCGGCGCGGACGTCGACGGGCGTCCCGTTCAGCACCAGCGTCCGGGCCCCCAGCGGCGGAGCGACGACCGGAACGGTCGGCATCGCGAGGAACTCGAAGCGGCCGAAGAGGGCCGTCACCGCCCCGCGGACCCGTTCCCGCAGCTCGCGGGCCGCGGCGGTGTCCTCGGCGGTGATCCGTCCGGCCGCGCGGAGCCGCGCCAGCACCTCCGCGTCGTAGAGTTCCGGCGCGGCGGCCATCCGGCCCGCGTGGAACCGCTGGACCTCGCCGCTCTGGATCGCGGTGTAGGCCCACCGCAACCGGGCGAGGTCCGGGACGGCGACGTCCCGGACGGGCAGCGGTTCCAGCATCGCGCGGGCGGCGGCGGCCACGCGCGGGTCCACCGGGTGGACGGCGTCCGGCGCCACCCACCCGACCCGGGCGGCGGAGACGTCCGGGACCGGGGCGTCCTGCCCGGTGAGAGCGTTCCACAGGAACAGGCAGTCATCGGCGGTCCGCGCCATCGGGCCCACGGTGTCCAGGGAGGGCGAGACCGGGAAGACCCCGTCGGACGGCACGGCGCCGAGGGTGGGCTTGAGCCCGACGATCCCGCAGCACGCGGCGGGGATGCGCACCGAGCCGCCGGTGTCGGTGCCCACCGCGAGCGGCACGATCCCGGCGGCCACCGCCGCGGCGGACCCGCTGCTGGACCCGCCGGCGAGACGCGCGTCCCCGTACGGGTTGCGGGTCGCCCCGTTCAGCGACCGGTCGCCGGTCGGCCCGAAGGCGAACTCGTGGGTCGTGGTCTTTCCGACGATGACCGCGCCGGCCGCTCGCAACCGGCGGACGCATTCGGCGTCGTGCTCGGGCACCCGGTCCGCGTGGTGACGGGACCCCATCGTGGTGCGCAGCCCGGCGGTGTCGACCATGTCCTTGACCGCGACAGGGATGCCGTGGAGGGGACCGCGGTCGAGGCCCGCGGCCAGTTCCCGTCCGGCGCGCTCCGCCGCCGCTCGCGCCCCCGGCCCGTCCACGGTGACGAACGCGTTGAGCGCTTCGAGCCTTGACGCCTCGGCCAGGGACCGCTCCACCAGATCGCCCGGAGACGTCCTCCCGTCCCGCAGGGCGCCGACCAGTCCCGCGACCGTGTGCCGGGCGAACCAGCCCGCCTCCGGCGGCAGGCCGATCACGCCGACCGTCCCGCATCGACCCGTCGTGTCACGGCTTCGCCTCTTTCCCAATCGATTGGGGTGGAACTTCGACTGACCCAAACGATTGGGTCAAACGTTTGGGTTGTATAAAAGACATCGGACGGTGGCCCTGTCAAGGGCACGGCGACAGGAAGGCGGACGGGTGGCCCGCAACGACCGGCGGCGTCCCGCGACGCTGCGGACCATCGCGCAGGCGGCGGGCGTCGACGTCTCCACCGTCTCCCGGGTGCTCAACGGCTCCCCCGAGGACGCCCAGCGGGCCGCGTCCCGCGAGACCGCCGAGGAGATCCGGCGCTGGGCCGCACGGCTGGACTACCGCCCCAACCCGCACGCCACCAGCCTGCGCACCCAGCGCAGCAACCTCGTCGGCGTCCTGGTCCCCCGGCTGTCCGACCTCGTGCTCGCCACGATCTACGAGGGCGTCGAGGACGCCGCCGCCCGGCACGGCCTCACCACCTTCGTCATGAACAGCCACGACCGGCCCGAGCAGCAGCGGGCGCGCACCGAACTGGCGCTGTCCCGGCACGTCGACGGCCTGGTCTTCGGCGACGCGCACACCGACGCCGCCTTCCTCGACGAGATCGCCGAGCGGCGCGTCCCGTTCGTCCTGGTCAGCCGGCACGCCGGACGGCACCCGTCCGTCACCTGCGACGACCGCCTCGGCGGCCGCCTGGTCGCCGACCACCTGCTCGCCCTCGGCCACCGGCGGGTCGGCGTCATCGCGGGCGAGCCCTTCGCCAGCACCGGCGCCGACCGCACCGCCGGGTTCGTCGACCGGTACCGGGAGGCGGGCCACCCGGTACCCGGCTCCCACGTCGTCCACTCCGGTTTCGACGCCGCCGGCGGCCGGGCCGCCGCCGAACGCCTCCTGCGCCACGACCCCCGGCCCACGGCCCTCTTCGCCGTCAACGACTTCGCGGCCATCGGCGCGCTCGGCGTCCTGCGCGACCAGGGCCTGCGCCCCGGCGAGGACGTCGCCGTCGCCGGCTACAACGACACCCCCCTCGCGGCGGAGCTGCCCATCCCGCTCACCAGCGTCCGCTCGCCCATGCACGAGATGGGCGAACGGGCCCTCGACCTGCTCGTCGATCTGCTCGCCGGACGGACGACCGCGTCCGAGCGCCTTCCGCCCGACCTCGTCGTCCGAGCGTCCACCGACCCCGCGACACCGCCGAGGACGCTCGAGGAATCCTGACCGGGTTCCGCGGAATCTCACCGCCTGAAGGCGGCACGCCCCCGGACCAGCCCGCGCGGGACCTCCCTGTACGGCGAGGACAGCCGATCACCATCGCGAGACCGGTGGACGCTCTTCGGCACAGCCGCCCGATGTTACACTGAGTAATTGTTCGATAGCTTCCCCCACCCTCGTCGAACGGGGGTGTTTGTGCGGCTATGGGGGTAGTTGCGGCGACCAAAGATTTAGAGTCGGAGGGGAGACCGCATGGGCACCGGGGACGCCTCCCAGGATCCGACCGACCCGCATGTACAGACGGTGGTCACCCGCCTGTTCTCCGAGCTCGGCTACGACGCGGTCACCAATCAGATGATCGCGAGTGCGGTCGGTGTTCCCGTCGATGTGGTGACCGAACAGTACGGCGGCAAGCGTGCCCTGTACGTGCAGGTCTTCGAGGACGCCAACCAGCGATGGCGTGACCACGTGCGGGACACCGCAGGAGAGATCACTCCGGACGCGGACGGCCTGCGTCAGTTGATAAACCTCTACGTCGACCATTGCTTGGAGCATCCTGAGATGGCCAGGCTCTGGATCCATCGTTGGCTGTCCGACGCCAGCGACATCGCCGGACTCGAGGAGCGGACGAGCGCGCTCAATATGAGGCAGGCGCTTGAGGTCATCGGCCCAGCGGTCAGGCCGGACGTCGACGCCGAGGCGCTCATGTTGACTCTGGTCTGGGTGGTCAACGGTTACCTGCAATCAGGATTTCCTGACGCGGCCGGCCGAGCGACCCCGCCTGACGCCTCGGGTGCACTGGACCGGTTTCGCCGTCACCTGAACGAGCTCATTCGCCTGGTGACGGCCCCCACACCCTGACGAACCCGTCGGCGGAGGCCCCCGGCACTGAGCCGAGCCACTGCCGAACGGTCTACCAACCGCGGCGACTCCGCGCAGCGCCGGCCCATCGCGGTCGAACGCATTCCTCGACAGGGCGGCCGTCGCAGCGCATGGCAGACCCGCCGGGGTCACCGAATCCGGCTGCGCCCGGACCCCGCCGTCCAGCGGCCCGCGGAATCACGAAGCTCGTCAGCCGAAGGCGGCGCGTCCCCGGACCAGCGGCAGGAAGACCTCTTCCACGATCTCGACGAGGACGCCGTCCGGCACGGCCGGGACGCCCCGCGCCATGTACTCGTTGCGCAGCAGCGCGACCGGCGTGGACGCGACCCGGGGATGCAGCGCCTCGGCCGCGGCCTCACCGCGCGCCACCGCCCGGCCGAGCACCGTCAGCCACGCCGCCTCGTAGGCGCCGCCACCGCCGTCCCGCAACTCGGCGAGCGCCTCCGGCGCGCTCCCCGCCGCCGCGATCAGCCCGCGCAGGATCTCCCCGTACGGCGACGACCAGGTGCTGTTCGCGCGGCGCAGCAGGTCCAGAGCGTCGTCCCGCAGCGAACCGGTGTCCGGCACCGTGACCTCCGCGTCGGCCAGCCGGCGGTACGCGGCGACACCGAGCGCGACGCGATTCGGCCACCGCCGGTAGATCGCGTTCTTGTTCGTGCCGGCCCGCCGCGCCACCTCGTCCATGGTCAGGCCGCCGACGCCGGACTCCCGCAGCACCTCGGCCGCCGCCCGCAGGATCGCCTCCTCCAGCGCGGCCCCCCGCCGCCGCGACCCACCGCCCTCAGCCATGCAGCCCCTTCACCGTCCTAGGGTACGAAGCGTACTTCAATTTGCTCCCTCCAGCGCCGAGAGAACATGCCTTAGGGTACGTTTCGTACCGTAACATCGACGCGAAGGAACGATCATGCGCGCTCTCGGCATCAACTTCGACACCGGCTTCACCAGCGCGGGGACCACCACCCGCGAGCCCTTCGACCCGGCCACCGTCCGCCGCGAGATGGCCATCATCCGCAACGACCTGCGCTGCGACGCCGTCCGGATCACCGGCGGCGACCGCGACCGCCTGGAGACGGCCGCCCGCCTCGCCGCCGACGCCGGACTCGAAGTCTGGTACTGCCCGTTCACCAACGGCCTCGACCAGGACGAACTGCTCGACTTCCTGACCGACAGCGCCGCCCGCGCGGAGAGGCTGCGCCGCACCGGCGCCGAGGTGGTCTTCCTCACCGGCTCGGAGATCTCCATCTGCACGGCCGGCTTCATCCCCGGCGACACCCTTCAGGAAAGAGCCGCCGTCCTCTCCGACCCGCAGCGGCTCCGCACCGCGCTGGCCACCCTGCCCACCGCGATCAACGCCTTCCTCGGCAAGGCCGTCGCAGCCGTGCGGGCCGAGTTCGGCGGCCGCGTCGGTTACGCCTCGCTGCCGTTCGAGGGCGTCGACTGGACACCGTTCGACATGGTCGCCACCGACGCCGGCTACCGCGACGCGCAGAACGCCGACCAGCTCCCGGCCGGGCTGCGCGCCCTGACCGCTCACGGCAGGCCCGCGGCGGTCACCGAGTTCGGCTGCGCCGCCTACCGAGGCGCCGCCGCCATCGCGAGCCGGGGCGACGAGGTCATCGAATGGAACGACCGGGCCCGCCCCGCCCGCTTCACCCGTCCCGTCGTCCGCGACGAACAGGAGCAGGCCGACTACCTGCGCGAACTCCTCGGCATCTTCGAGAACTCGGGGATCGACGCGGCCTTCGTCTACACCTTCGCCCGCTACGACCTGCCTCACGCCGACACCGACGCCCTCGACTTCGACAAGGCCTCCTTCGGCATCGTCAAGGTCCTCCCGGGCAAGGGCACCACCTACCCGGACATGCCC